>JBARRP010000223.1:0-20920 GCA_049644285.1 Candidatus Acidiferrales bacterium
GAACACTAACGGGGCTTCGCCCCAGCCCAACAAGCATGTGGCTCCGCTTGCTGGCGTGAGACGAACGTGATAGATCACGTCCGTTGATGGGACCGCGAAGCGGTCGGTGGGCCAGAAAGGCCAGCCAGCGAACGGAGCCGCCGATGAGAGTAGCACAGAGCGTTGCCGAGATTCTGAGCAAGCACGTCGTGTTGGAAGTGGAAGGAATCGACCGGATGTACTTGAACGTTTACGTTCCACGACTGCAGATCGTGGAAGGTGTGCTGGGCTTTTTGAAAAAGCATCTGGGTCATAAAGTAGCTTCCACCCGGTTGGTCGAACCCCTCACACGGGCCTTCGTCGCGGCCATCGAAAAGTTCGTACACGACAACGCCATCCCGATGATCTGTTTTGAGAAAGGCCAGCGCAAAGAGGAAGTGGCGGCTCGCCTCCGCGCCCGCTTTCCGAAGAAGGAAGGGGTAATCTTCGTCGGCAAGGCGCAGGAGAAGTGCACCATCTACCGAACCGAGAGACGTCGCAATCCCAGGAGCGGCAAGAACTACGCCTGGATCGTGAAGTCCACCGCCTTGGTAAATCATTACTACTTCTATTGTGTGGACCAGGACTTCGGTCTCTTCTTCTTGAAGTTCTGTTCCTACTTCCCCTATAACGCCAAGCTCTGCTTGAACGGGCACGAATACGTAAAGTGCCAACTCAACCTGCAGGGGATCGCCTACGAGGCCCTCGACAACGGCATTCTTTCTTGTAAGGATCCACAGCGGCTGCAATCGCTTTGTAATGGACTCTCGGCGGAGAAGATCGACACCTTACTGCGCAAATGGCTTTCTCGTCTGCCGCACCCTTTCTCAAGCCGAGACTGTCAGGCGGGCTACCGGTACGATCTCTCCATTCTGCAAATCGAACTCTCTTTGACCCAGGTCCTAGACCGACCGGTGACGGGAAGAATCTTCTTTGAAGAAGTGATTCGAGAAAACTTGGATATCGGACGCCCCAAACAAAGTGCAACTCATCTTCGACCGTTGGGTCACCAAGAACACACCGGGGCTGTTTCGCACCCGCGTGATCACCGATGGCGTGATCCCCTCCCTCCACATGGACTACCAAGGGACGCGCATCAAGCAGTACCACAAGGAAGGCCGCGCCCTGAGAACCGAGACGACCATCAATAATGCGAACGATTTCTATATCGGCAAACGACTGCACAACTTGCCCACCTTGCGGTGCATCGGCTTTCAAGCCAACCGACGCTTGCTGGAGGTCGAGAAAATCACCCACGACTGCATCCTGGCAGAAGAGACCTTCCAGCAGCTCAACCGACCGCGTCAGGTCGAATCGCAACGCGCCTCGGCCTTGCGATTCGGCGATCCCAAAGTGCAAGCCCTGTGGAGCGCCTTGCTTGTGTTCCCCTGGTTGCCGACGGGCTTCTCCAACCGAAATCTCCGCGAGCGTTTCGCATCCCTCCTGGGCTGTACCGTTCACGGGCTTACCCGCGGCCAAATCACCTACCAGCTCCGGAGACTTCGTCTGCACGGGATCATCGAGCGTATCCCGCAATCTCACCGCTACCGCGTCACCGACTTCGGTCTTCGCACCGCTCTATTTTGCACGCGAACCTACACTCGCATCCTGCGTCCCGGTCTCGCCCAAGCGTTACCCGAAATACCCTGCGCGAACAGCTCTCTACGCCACTGCTTCAACAAACTCCAAGAGGAGATCCATTCATGTGTCAATGCTGCCAGACTTGCTGGCTGAAACTTGACTCATTTGCCCCAACTTTTTCCCCTCAAGGTTTCTAGGCCTGACACTCCGGTCTCGGGAGTCTGGTCAACTTCACCCGAGCCTTAGCCCAGACCTCGCGCTCCGAAGACGCAGGTATAATCTTCTGCATAATCACACAGTCTTAATAATTTTCTGCTTGACAATGGCAGCCGCCGGGGAGTGTCTGGCCATTGGTTGACGGGGAACGACCGGAGCTGCATCACTTCCGGGTGTAGCTTCAAACCGACACGCAAAAGCGCTTCCGCGAAACGGAGGATGCGTTTCGTCCCACACTTCTCTGTCCGGCCGAAGGATGTTCGGCGGAGGGTTGACTGCCGCCCCGGCGCAAACGGCTCGCCGGAGAATTTGAAAGATCCGAATCCTTGGGAGAGGAGAAAAGAGATGAGCAAAGGGTGGACCTTGGCAGTGCTGCTTTTGGTGTCGCTTACGACCACAACGATTGCATCGGCTCAGAACGGTGCCCGTGAAGTTACGCACATGCGGCTGATCCACCGCGGCAGGTCGTTCCTGCAGAACGCGCCGCCGCGTGCGCTCGTGCCGGAAAGGATGAAGCCGCCTCGCGAGGCCGACCGCAAACGCGACCTGATTAAGACCATGCGCAGCAGCATGAGTGCGGCGGCGCCGAACACCAGCCTCGAGCGGGCCCAGGCGAGCGTCAATGCGAATGTCGTGAATGGAGGAACGGCGCTCACGTTCAACGGCCTCGACATCGTTGACCAAGAATTCGACAACAGGTTCGATCTCGAGCCGCCCGACCAAGGCCTTTGCGCCGGCAACGGCCTGATCATCGAACACGTCAACCTGGTGCTGGCCGTTTACACGCAGGCCGGTTCGCGTGTCATCGGTCCCGCATCGTCGAATTTCTTCTTCGGTGTGCCCCGTGATTTTCTCTCCGACCCGCGATGCTACTTCGATCCGGGCACCTCTCGCTGGTTCATGACCATCACCGACGTGGATAGCCTGGACATCATCCCCGGCCGAAGCTTCGTGATCGGCGCAGTCAGCTTCGACGCAAACCCCCTCGACGGCTTCGCTCTCTTCGCAATCGACGTGACCGACGACGGCAACGATGGCACTCCGTCCCATCCGGGCTGCGCCCTAGGTTGCTTCGGCGATCAGCCGCTTTTGGGAGCGGATGACAACGGAATCTACATAAGCACCAACGAGCTTGGGGTTTTCGCCCCCACCGCCAACGGCGCGCAAATCTACGCCATCCCGAAGGCGGAACTCGAGAGCCTCGTGGGAGCGCAGATATTGCCGCCCGGCGTACACCTGGCGAATATTCCGCTCGCCGAAGGAATCGCCGCCAGCGTTCAGCCCACCACTTCGCCGACCGTGGGAGGTGAGCCCAACAAAGGGACGGAATACTTCATGAGCTCCCTCAACTTCATCGGCGCGGCCGACAACCGCATTGCCGTCTGGGCGCTGACCAACACTTCGTCGCTCAATTCCGCTTCGCCGAATGTGAAGCTCCAGCACGTAATCTTGAACACCAAGGTGTACGAGGAACCATTTGGCGCCTCGCAGAAGAAGGGCTCGACGCCCTTTGGTACCCTCCTCGGTGATCCTGAGGAGACATTAGACCCCGGCGACAACCGCATGCAGCAGGTGGTTTTCTCCGGCAGTCGGCTCTACTCCGCGATCACCTTGACGGTCTTTGACGGCAGCGAATTCGTCAACGGCATTCTGTACTTTGTTGTCCAGCCGGGGTTCACAAGTGCCGGCAAGCTGACGGCCGCCCTGAAAATAGACAACTACCTGACGGTCAAGGGAGAGAACCTCATCTATCCCGCGATCGGCATCTCGGACGACAACCAGGGCGCCATGGTGTTCACGCTTACGGGGCCGAACTTTTTCCCAAGCGCAGCGTTCGTGCGGTTTAACCAAAACGGCGCTCAGGGCGAGGTGCATGTCGCCGCCGAAGGCGTGGCTCCTGACGACGGCTTCTCCGGTTACGTCGGCGTCCCATCGAACATACAACTCGCAGGACGCTGGGGTGACTACTCCGCGGCAGTCGCCGATGGCGAGCACAACATCATCATCGCCACTGAGTACATCTCCGGGCATCGCGTGAAGCCTATTCTCCCGAATGGGCCCGGCCTGGCCAACTGGAGCACCTCGGTCAGCGCGATCCGGATAACCGACTAATTCGCGCAATTCCCTTGTCCTCTCGGCCCCGCATCGCATCGTCCGGTGCGGGGCCAACACCCGTTGATCAGTTGTCGTGCTCGGAGAGCCGCGCGCTCGGGGGTACGAAAGTACCAGAGACACCGCTCTAGAACCGCATAGAATGGCTCGCCGCTGTCAGTTTTCCTCAGTGGGAAACACGGCACTGGAGGAAGCTCAGATCTTCGATCGGGGCGAAGATTATGTGCGAGGAACTGAATCGATTGAAACGTGAAGCAGCCTTGGCGCAACTTGAAGGCAAGAAGATTCGCAAGTCGCGTGACCTGACATTTCGTGAAGATGCCGAACTAAGCCGCGAGCAACACCGAAAGCTCGACGCCGTACTGAAGCACCAACTCATCGGGCACGACGGAAAACCCTGTCCAGACGGATTCCCTTGGGGCAACAAGCCTGCACCGCAGGTCCCACAAAAATCAAACTCTCTGGAGAAAAAGCGAAAGGCCTGAACGAGAAACGCCGGATCGGCGATTACAAAAGCCCCGGGGTCAACCCGGCAGGATCAGCCGGGTGCGACGCCTTCGGCAGGCTCGTCAAGCTGGGAGCTGCGAACACAAGATCTAGCGCAGCAAGCCTTCTTGATAATTCAGCACCGAAAGTTGAGTCTGGTAGTCGTACTTGGCGCTGGCTTGCTGGATTTCAGCTTGCGTGCGGTTCAACTGGGCCTGGCTCAACTCAATGATCGAGCTCAGACCGAGCTTGTACCGCGCTTGGGCCAAACCCAGCGCCTGAGTGCTTTGATTCAGAAGTTGGTTGGTCAAGGCAAGGCGTTGATACGCGGAATTTGCGTTCAGCCACGCGGTGCGAACGTCGCGGACGACGCGATTCTGAACGTCGCGCAGTTCCTGCTCCTGCGCCTGGGCTCGCGAAGCCGCCTCACTTCGGAGAGCGCCAAACAAGTGGCCATTGAAAATCGGGATGTTGACGTTAACTCCCGCCGCGGCGTAGCGGCTGGCCAGAGTGTCCTGGCGATACGGGATGAGTCCCGCGCTGCCGACGGCCGAAATGGACGGAAACCAGAGGTCGCGTTCCGCGGTGGCATAGCTTTGGGCGGCGCTCACCTCGAGCCGCCCGCTGATGAGTTCCGGCCGGTTCTGCATCGCTGCCTGGATGAGTTGCGAAAAATCGGCCGGAGGAGCAGGCGGCAGGGGCTCTTCGCTCAGCGTGAATGTCCGCTGGTCGGAGTAGCCGAGCGCGGTCGAGAGCTCGGCGAACCCGGCTTGCAAATCGTTCTGCGCCTGGACGAGAAGGAGTTGCGCCTGAGCCAGATCGACGTTGGCGAAGCTGACGTCGAGTCCCGACTTGAGCTGGCTCTTGGCCATCGTGCTGACTTGGTCGGCGACGAGTTGGCGGTCTTTCACCGTTTCCTCAGCCACCTTGAGAACCGCTTGGGCTTTCAAGACGCCGAAGTAGGCCTGATCGACGCGCAACAACACGTCGGCGCGCGTGGTCGTGACATTTTCTTCTTGCGCCTGGGCGTGCAAATTCGAGCTCTTGACCAGCTCATGGGTGCGGCCGAAGTCGGTGACGAGCGCGCCGACGGTAATGCCGTTGGCGTAGCGGTCGAAGATGATCGGATTGCTCAAGCCCCCCGCAGCGATCCGGCTGTTGTGCTCCGCCTTCGCTCCGCTAAGGCTGCCGTATGCCGTCGGATAGTAGGCGGAGCGAACCTCGGTAGTTTGCGCCGCCGCCACCGACGCCAGATTTGTCGCCACCTGAATTCGCGGATGATTCTGGATGGCGATTCTTTCCGCGTCCTTGAGGTTTAATTGCTGGGGCGCCTGCGCGAAGCTGCTTGCCGGCCGCCAGATCGAGAAGAACATCGTGAGCACAACCAGGCGCTTTGCGTTCATTGCGCCTCCAGCGCCGGGGCTGTCTCGGCCTGCTCGCCCCGGTTCCGGTAAACGAGCAGGTAGGCCGCCGGAACGATGAAAACCGTGGTGACCACCGAAACAAGCAGTCCGCCAATAATGGCGCGGGCGAGCGGAGCGTAAGCTTCGCTTCCGGTCCCCAACTTGAAAGCCATGGGGATCAGTCCGAGCATCGTTGCGAACGATGTCATCAGGATCGGCCGCAGGCGGATTCGGCAGGACGAGATGACCGCCTCTCGGACCGACAGACCATCTTCCTCGCGCCGATGGGCGAATTCGACGATCAGGATGCTGTTCGACACAACGATACCCACCATCATTACCACTCCCATCAGCGACATCACGTTGAGGGTCGTGCCGGTCAGGAGAAGAGTCAGAAGCACCCCCGTCAGACCGGTGGGAACGGCTAGCAGAATCAAGAGAGGATCCACAAACGACCGGAACTGCGCCACGAGGATCAGATAGAGGAGCACGAGCGAGAGCAATAACCCCAGGCCGAAGCTGCGGAACGAAGCTTCCATCCCCTGCACCATTCCGCGGAGCGCAACACGCACACCGGCGGGGACCTGCTCCCTCGTCAGAATGCCGCGTATGCCATTGGCAACTCGCCCGAGGTCTTCGCTGGCCGGACTGACATAGACATCGATGATTCGCTGAATCTGGTAGTGATCGATTTCGGTGGGCGCGTTGAAGCGAGACACCTTGCTCACGGCGTCGAGAAAAGCAGGGTCCTTCCACCCCGGCGCCCGCAGGGGGATCTGCTTCAGATCCTGGAGCCCGTGAATTTCTTCTTCGCGGTATTGAACGGTCAACATGTAATCGTTCCCCGTGCGAGGATCGATCCAGTAGCTGGGAGCGATCATTCCGTTCGACGTGAGCGCAGTGATGACGTTGTCCACCACTTCTTTCTGGCTGAGACCGAGTTCGCTGGCCCGGACGCGATCGACATCCAACCTGAGCGAGGGATAGTCGAGATCCTGCGGAATATAAACATCACTCACACCGCCAAGCGTGCGAATTTCCGCCGAAAGTTTCGTGGCTGTTTCGTACGCCGAATCCAGATTCGAGCTGCTGACCTGCAAATCGATCGGCGCAGGGAGGCCTTGATTCAAAACCGCATCCACCATCCCGCCTGATTGAAAGTAAGCGCTTAACTGCGGCAGTTCATTCCGGAGGGCGCTGCGCACACGGTCCATATACTCATAACTGCTAGTCTGGTGCTGCTCGTGAAGGGCCACTTGAATGGTGGCAGTGTGCGGTCCGGCATTGCTCGTGTAAATCGAGGAGAACCCCGGAATCACTCCGATGTTGGAAACAATCAATTGGAGGTCACGGGGGTCCACGATCTTCCGGATGAGGCTTTCCACCTGGCCCACATACCGGTTGGTGTCCTCCACGCGAGTTCCCGAGGGCGCTTTGATGTTGATGATGAACTGGCCGGCATCGGTGCGCGGAAAGAAGGCAACACCCAAGAGCGGATAAAGCACCAGGCTGGCGAGGAATGCCCCGGAGATTCCGACAACGACGGCACGAGGTCGCTTGAGCGCCCGGTGCACGCGATCTTCGTAGAAATCGAGCAGCCGGGTGAAGTCGTGAGCGAACCGCGCATTGAACCGCTGCCCCCAAGACTGCCTGGGCGCCGCCCCTTCTGACCAAGCGCCGCCTGCGTCCTTTTTCGCTTCGTGAGGCGCCTTAATCAGCTTGGCGCAGAAGAGTGGAACGACCGTCATCGCAATGAAGTAAGAAGCGAAGAGCGCGAGGACCACCGCAAGAGCGAGCGCAGAGAAGAGAAACCGACTGACCCCGTAAAGGAACGTAACCGGGAAGAACACGACCGCACTGGTGAGCGTTGCCGCCAGGACGGCGAGCGATACTTCCTGGCCGCCTTTTTCCGCGGCGACTTCCGGAGTTTCGCCCAGCTCGAGGTGGCGAAAAATGTTTTCGAGCACGATGACGGCGTTATCGATCAGGCGCGAAAAAACCAGCGCCAGTCCGGCGAGGATCATGGTGTTGATTGTGCTGCCGCCGAAATAAAGTGCGATGATGGCCGCCAGTGCGGAAAGAGGTATGGACAGAAAGACGGCCACGGTCGCGCGAAGGCTTCCGAGGAAAATTAGAACCATCAAGGCAGTGAGAAAGAGTCCGATGCCGCCTTCGTGCAGCAGTGTTTCGATCGCACGTTTGACGAAGAGCGACTGATCGAAAACGACGCGCGGCACAAGCGATTTGGGAACATCGGCGAGCCGATCGATGACTTCCTTGATTCCATCAACGACCTTAATCGTGTTGGTGTCGCCGCCCTGCTTCATGATGGGGAGATAGACGGAACGCTGGCCGTCCACGCGCACAATGTTCGTCTGAATCTGGTTAGCGTCTTCCGCTTTGCCCACGTCGGAAACGGTGACGGTGGACTGGCCCACCGTCTTGAGAGGGAGGTTGTTGATGCCGCGAACGTCACGAAACTGGCTATTGGTATAGATATTGTAATCGTAAGGCCCGATCTTGGCGTCGCCCGCCGGCAGAATCAGGTTCGATTCATTCACGGCACGAACAACGTCCATGGGGCTCAGCTGGTAAGCCTGCAATTTGTCGGGATCGACGTACACCATGATCTGCCGGTATTTCCCGCCAAAAGGTGGAGGCACGGAGGCGCCCGGCACAGTCGCCAGTTGATTTCGCACGTCAAATTGTCCCAGATCGCGTAGTCTCGTTTCGCTCAGTCCTTCGCCTTTCAAGGTAATCAGGCAGACCGGCAAGCTGGAAGCGTCGAATTTTTCGACCACCGGAGGCAAGGTCCCCGGAGGCAGGCGACGCAAGTCCGCCATCGAGAGATTCGAAATTTCGTTCACGTCGGAATCGGCGTCGGTGCCCGGCTGGAAATAGACCTTGATGATGCTGACGCCGGGCAGCGACCTCGATTCCATGTGATCGATTCCGCTGCCCAGCGTGAAGAAGCGCTCGAACCGGCCGGTGATTTCCGTCTCGATTTCTTCCGGGGGCATGCCGTTGTAGAAAGTGGCCACCACCACTTCGGGGATGTTGATCGTTGGGAAGAGGTCCACCGGCATGCGCACCAGGCAAGTGAGACCGACCACTCCGATCACCAGACATACGACCATAATGAAATAAGGATTGCGAATCGAAAATCGGGACATCAGTTTCCTCCCGTGGATCCTGCGAGTTCGACTACCTTCGGGCGCACGACTTCCCCCTTTTGCAATTGGCTCCGGTTCCCCACGACGACCCGATCGCTCTCATTGAGTCCGGAAAGAATTTCGACTTCGGAGGGAGTTTCCATGCCGAGGTTGACCGGCCGTTCTTCGATTTTGTTTCCTGCGTCGACAACGAAGACGGTCGCTTGATCTTCGGAGTGGTTCACGGCCTGAACCGGGACGGCGAGCGCGTCGTGCCTGCGATCCAGCACCAGCGAGGCATAGGCATACATTCCCGGCACCAGTTCCAGCCGCGGATTTGGCACATTCACTTCGGTGTGCATCGTTCGAGTCGCGGTATCCACCTGATCCGCGAAGCGCGCGACCCTGCCCTGAAAGACTTTGCCGAGAGCGGGAACGCGCACCTGCACCGGGCCTCCCAGGTGAATGTCCGAGACAATTGATTCGGGTACGGGAATCACGAGCCGGAGCAAATCGTTTTGGGACAGCGTCACGAGGGGCATCGCCTGCGTCTGCGAGGAAGTGCCCGCCTGAATCATCGAGCCGGTATCGGCATAGCGCTTCGTGATCGTCCCGGCGAACGGAGCGATGATCCGCGAATAGGCAAAGAGAGTACGGATTCTCTCCTGATTTGCCTTGGAGACCTCCAACTGCTGCTGGGCCGCCGCCAGCGCGGCTTTGGAAGCGGCCGCTTGCGCCTCCGCCTGTCGGTCGCGTCCCTGTGAGTCGTCAATCTCCTGTTGCGCCACCAGATTAGGCTGGGCTTGCATGACCTGCGCGAGTCGCTGGTAGGCCAGATGCGCCACCTGATGCGCCGATTCCGCGCGTTCCAGGTCGCCCTGCGCGCGCTTGATCTCTTCCTCGCTTTGTTTGACTGCGGCCTCGGCTTGATGGACTTCGTCCTGAAGTTCTGGAATCTCGAGCGTTGCAAGCAATTGGCCGGCTTTGACCCGGTCGCCCACATCCACATAGATGGCCTTCACGTAGCCGGCGACTTTTGCATGAACGTCGATTTCCTGATAGGGGCGAAAATCGGCGGCCAGGGCCAGATCGCGAGTGAGATCCGTGCGTTTCACCAGGGCAACGGCGACGATGGGCGCATTCGCCGGATCGGCGGCGTTTGTTTTGGAAGGTCCCCCGCAGCCGGATAGAATCGTCAGAAAGGTCACCGCTGGAAGAATTCTTTTCAACCGAAGCCGCTGCTTTTCACACTTCGCTGTGCTGTTTTTCATTCGTTCACCTGGACCGTAAAAAGCTCGCCGAAAGTTTGTGCGTTCCCATTCTCATGACTTCATTTGTTTCAAAGCTTCGCGGAGTTCTCCCAAAGAAAAATCCGGCGATTGGCTCAATTCGAGGATGCGTCGCTCATTCTCAAGAAGATGACGCGCCACTGCCGGCACCCGGGCGGCGACTTCGAGCGGGATCACCAGGACCCCGTGAAGGTCCCCGTGCACAAGATCTCCGGGACGAATCTTGAGGTCACCGACTTCCACGGGCATGCCGAATTCGAAAACATGAGCGAAGGCATGCGAAACGGAGACATTCCCCGCGAACATCTGGAATCCGCTGGCACGGACCGCAGGCAGATCACGCACGGCTCCGTTGGTCACGACCCCCACGCATCCCAGTGCTCGAAGTATGTTCGCGTGGATTTCGCCGGCGATCGAACCGAGGCCCGGCTTCTTGTCGACGTCCTGCATGACGACGATCCGCGGCGCCGGAATCTGCACGATGTGGTTCCACCAGTCGGTTCGATCAAAATAGCTGTGGCCTTCCATGGGCGGCACCGAGGTACGAAAGCGCGCGGTGGCCGCGTAGCCTACGATCGGAGGCAAATCCTCGAACATGCATCGAATCGCGGAATTGGCAAACCCTGTGTTGCGCAAGCGGACGTCGAAAGTCTCGATCGCATTCGACACGGTGCACGAATCGAACTGGCGCAGCTCTTCCACTTGTGCCGTCGTCAATCGCTCGGATGCCATCGGCTCCTGTTCTTGAACATTCGTGACAGCTCGGTTCGGAAGTCCGGGGTCAAACTCAAAAATTGACTTGCTTATGATTGAAAAAGCGACCGCGCTAGGCGAAGGATGACGGGGGAGAGCGACGTTGAAGAGAAACCGTCAACCCCATTCTCTCAATGGGCGGCGGCTCAGGCTCTTCTCTGCGGCTCGTTCCAATTGAGGGCTGCGGCGGAACGATTCGGGCGACTGCGCGCAGCGGCTTGGGCTCGAGAACCGCCGGGGAATACGCGACGTTCATCTTGCTCGAAATGGACACGTATCGAGCGGGATTGGTGTTAGGAAGATACTGGCTATGTTTTGCCAGAGTCGAGAGTCCGACGACCGCCACCAGCAAGAGGAGCACTGCAGCTCTGCGAAGGAAGCCCTGGAGACTTCTTTCGCCAAGCGAGTCGCTGCCACCTTGGGGTTTAACTCTCAATCCTGTGGATCCACTCCACCATCCTATGGCGAGTTGGATTCCGGAATCAAGCGCGGGGATGTTTGCTGCTTACATCTTCTGCAACCAGGTCGCGAAAAGCAGTCTCTATTGGATCTGCACGACCGTAAGGGATCCCAGCATTCGCACCCAGCGCGCCGGACGTTTCTCATGGGGTGCGACAATCTTGAAGGGGCCTTCCTTCGGGCCCAATGGCGCGCCATCCATTGTATCGGCGACCACAACTTCCGAATCGAGGAAGGCCGGGTCAAGCTCAGCCAGGGAAAAGACCACTCGATAACCGTCTTCGGCTCGCGCCAGAATATAGGTAGCCATCGCCGGGCCGCGCAGCTTGTCTCCCAGCGGCACTCCGGCCGCCCGGAGCAGGTCGTCCAGGGCGACTCCTTCATAAGCCTCGTTCTTTCCGCTGTGTGGATTTGTCAATTGGAGAGTCTTTCGCGGCATCTTCTTCAGATCTGCCGCGGAAAGCGTGAGGGGCTTTTCGACATCGCCGTCGACTTTAAGCGTAGCGTTGGAAGCGCCTTCTTGAGCAGACAGGCGCAGAGAGGGAGAAAGGACGGTGAGGATCGTTGCCAGGCTTAGAACCAATCGACCTGCACGACACAAGGACACGATCGTTTTCCTCCTGGTTCGGCCGAGGGCGTCATTCCCTGAACAGATAGACCCGCCACCATCCCCCGCGGATCGGATCCCGGTCTGCTTCCAGCAAAGTCCAGCCGGCCTCGAAGAATTCGTCCAGGCGAGCCGAGAACCACCGGAAGTAGTCGTCGCTTCCGCGAGCATTAAAATTCTCGATGCAATACTCGCACAGAATCACACTCGCTCCCCACGAATTGAGACGGATGACATTTTTGGGGCCTAAGCTGACCTCACTTGCCGCCCTCGCTTGCTTGTGGACAAGCCCGGCGACTTCCGGATATCTTTGTAAGCATGAAACTATCAGCTCGCAATCACTTAGTCGGCAAAGTCCAAGAAGTTCGCCTCGGAAACGTAATGGCGCACGTCACCGTACGGATTGGCGAAAACCTGATCGACAGTGTCATTACGCGCCAAAGCGCCGAAGAGATGAATCTCAAAGTGGGGGATACGGTCGCCGCCATCATCAAATCTACGGAAGTCATGCTCCAGAAGGACTAGCGACCCCCAACTGCTCTCACCCGCGTTTCTTCCGGCCGTCGATTCGGACCTCACGGTTCATGGGCCCGAAGTCGTGAATCCGTATTTCTCGAACACGCTGCGGCCTCGCGCGCCGAGAAGAAACTCAATGAATTCCTTTGCCGCGGAGGGATTCCTGGAGCTCTTGATAACGGCTACCGGATAGATCACGGCCGAATGGGATTCCTCCGGCGCGATGGCTGCGACTTTGACCCGCGTCGTGGTCTGCGCATCGGTTGCATAAACGATGCCCGCATCGGCGTTTCCCGTGGCGACATACATCAACACCTGCCGGACATCCTTTGCCAGCACGAGTTTCGATTTCAAATCGTCATAGATGCCGAAGTGGGTCAAAACCTCCTGGGCATATTTCCCGGCGGGCACTGTCTGCGGCTCACCTACGGCGATGTGCTTGATTTCCGGCAGAGTCAAATCTTGAAAACTCTTAATCCCCGACTCTCCGCTCGGGACGACCAGGACGACACGATTCTTCGCCAAGTCCCTTCGCGTTCCGGCAAGTATCAATCCCTTAGCTTCGAGCGAGTCCATCTCCTTTCGAGACGCGGAGATGAAAACGTCGACAGGGGCGCCCTGTTCGATCTGCCGCTGAAGAGTTCCCGAGCCGCCCAAATTGAAATGAAGAGTTGTGTCTGGATGATACGTCCGGAACGGGCTTTGGATTTCATCCAAAACCTCCCTCAAGCTTATGGCCGCCGAAATCGTTAGATCCTGTTTTTGAGTTTGAGGCTCTCTGGCTTCAGCCAGGCTGACAGGCAGGAGGATAGCCAATGCTAAGACAGCCGCGAGCCACGCTCTCAAAAATCCCGATCGCATGCGGGCCCCCTTGTCCGAATCTCGAAATACAAGTCGCTTCGGAACCATTAGAAAAACCCGGACTCGGAAACCTGCATCGCGTTGGATTGTTTACGCACGCAAGTAGCGTCACCAGAGCAGCTTCATTCCAAATTGCACCTGTCGCGAAGTGGTGGACGTGCTCGTGATCGTCCCCGCCGTGCCCGACAGCCCCGACGGCGTAAAGACGATCAGATTGGGCGTATTGAAATTGGCTCGGTTCAGGAGATTGAAAATTTCCACTCGAAACTGCAATGTCAGTCGCTCGTGGATCGGTGTGTCTTTCAGGACGGAAAAATCCCATGCGGCGAGCCCCGGACCGATCAACGTGTCTCTCCCGAGATTGCCGTAGAAACCGCTGTTAGCAGGCGGCTGTAGAAATGCATTTGGGTTGAACCACTGCCCCGGTTTGCCGAGAATCACAGGGCCCGAAAAGTCAGGATTCACAAACGGCCGCACCGGATTTCGCGTGTCCCCATTGTTCGACGGGTTGTAGCTGAGTTGCGGGGTGAACGGGAAACCGGATTGAAGCGTGACGATGCTGTTCACCGACCATCCGCTCACCAATCCGTCGCCCCAACCCTCGAGCCCGCTCGCAAACGCTTTCCCCCGCCCGAACGGCAACTCATAGAGGGCATCGATCACGCCCAGATTCCTTACGTCATAGGTGGCGAGTCCGCGATCGGCGCGCAAATCGAAAGGGTTGGACACGAGTCCTGGCGCGTTCCCCGCCGTCGTAGCATTCAATGAATCTCCGTCGTCAAGCGCCTTCGACCATGTGTAGACTCCCCGCAACGAAAGTCCATGGCTGAAACGACGCCTCACGTCGACCTGCAAAGCATTGTAGGAGCTGTCGCCGCGCGAAAACCAAGTCCACGTGTTTGCCAGGATGGGGCTGGGGTTCGCCTTCGCTCTTCCAGCAGGAATGTAAAACGTCCCAGCGGGAACGGGAGCATTCGCTAAGGCCCCGGGGAATGTAGCCGGAAACTTAGCGGGGCACGGCGACGCGGGACAAATGGTCGGAATCGGCTCGTTCGCGTCGATGCCGATAATTTCGTGGTATCCGTGAGATCCCACGTAGCCCACGGTCAAGGCCGTGTTCGGAGAAAACTCCTGTTCAACTCTAAGGGAATAAGAGATCAGGGTCGGCGTCTTCAAATCCGGTTGAACTCCCCCAGGCACCAGTTTTGCCTTTGCAGGCACCGGGGCGGAAGGATCGATCGGGAGCTTCGAGACAGGTAGCGAAGCAATGCTGTAGGTTGGGTTAAAAGGCGCGTTTTGATCCATGCGGTACCCAAGTGCATCTTGAAGTTCGTTGTACATCCCGAAACCGGCGCGAAGCACAGTTTTCGTGCTGAACGGACTCCATGCCACACCGATTCGCGGTTGTGGCAGAAACTTTGCGTTGTTGACCGTTAAGGCGGAATTTCCGATATGCGGTTGAGTCGAGATAACTCCATTGCTGAATGTGTAGTTGGCGGCCCGGCCGTGAGCCTCATTCCAGCCGGTCGTGAATTCAGCGCGGAAGCCAAGTGATAACGTAAGCTTTGGGCTCAGCCGGATCACGTCTTCGGCGAACCCCGCTCCGAACAGCGACCGCCAGTTCATCTCAGTCGGCGCAGGATCAAACAGAAAGGAGGCCGCGGTTCCTTGCAAGAATGTTTTTAGGCTGGTAAACGTCGCCTGTCCAAATTGACTTAGCGCTATCGTTTCGTTCGATTGGAAACGCTGGAACCACCCGCCGAAACTAAGCTGATGCCGTCCCCGCGTCACCGTTGCATGGTCTTCATACGTAAATAGATTTCGAGCGATTCGCAGGTCGCTTCCGTTGTTGCTTCCAGCCAAGCCCAGCTGAGCTTGCGGATTCGATGCCGCGCTGCCGCCAACAACCGCTGCGCCAACAGGATGTCCGACCAGAAAGCCCGGAACACTGGCTGCCGGAGTACCGGGTGTGGGCTCTCCTGTAAAGAAATAGCCCGCGCGCGAAAAACCGAACCGGGCAATATTCAGGAATGTCGGCGAGAAAACGTGCGTTTCCTCGAGACTCAGTACTTGCTCCCGCAGGGTCACGATATCGGTGCTGAATGGATCGAGCGGCGTAGCAGTCACGTCGCCGCCGTCGTCAATTGTGTAAATCGCCGCCAGCGAATCTTTCTGGGAAAAGATGTGGTCGAGCCGAAGGGTCCCAAAATCCTCTCGAATCGTTTGCAAGGGACTACTGAATACTTCCGCGATCCCGCTAAAATCAGGAGCGCCGGAGGGAGCTATGGGCCACAGATTTAGGAGCGGCCGAACACTGGGTACCGCAGCCGCCCGCGAGGCTGCGTCCGGAACAAATGCCGCGGATGTCTGGTGCAGGTGTTGGCGAAATCCCTCGTAATTGCCGAAGACGAAGGTCTTGTCCTTGTGGATCGGCCCACCAAGGGAGGCCCCAAACTGGTTCCGTTGAAATGGTGGAGCGGAACCCTGATCGAAGAAATTGGGCGCGTCGAGAGCGTTGTTGCGTAAGAACTCGAACACGGCTCCGTGCCACAGGTTGCTTCCCGATTGGGTGACAATGATGACTTGACCGCCGGGGCGTTTGCCGAATTCGGCGCTATAGGAGTCGCGCTGCACATTGAATTCGCGCACGCCGTCCACGCCCAGTAACATCCCGCTCGTTCCACCAGGCTGCATGTTGTTCTCGGCCGCGCCGGTATACTCAACTCCGTTCAGCAAGAACAGGTTTTGCTGAGGTCGATTGCCGGACACAGCGAAGTTGTTTGCGGTGGTTGAGTTTGATATCCCGGTTCCACCCGTCTTCTGGGATGTGAAATTGACGATGCCCGGATTCAAAGGAAGGAGCAAATCATAGCTGCGCCCGTTGAGTGGGAGATCCTTCACCTGCCGCTCACCGACCAGACCGGAAATGTCCGATGTGGTCACGGATACGAGCGGTGCGTCCGAGTCCACTTTAATCTGCTGGCTGATCCCGCCCACACGCAAAGTCAGATCGACGCTGGCATCTTGCCCCACAACCAGGCGAATGCCGGTCCGGATTTCTTCCGCGAAACCCTGTTTCGTAACTCGAACCTCATAATCTCCAATTGGAAGCGAGAACACCAGATATCGGCCTGCCTCCGTCGTAGTCGTGGTGCGGACTGCCCCGGTTTCCAGGTTTTTCACCGTAACGCTGGCACCAGAAACGGTTGCACTGGATTGGTCTGTGACCGTTCCCGAGAGACTTGCTGACATCTGCGCGGACGCCAAGGGTACGCCGATGAGGAAAAGGCACACCAAACCGGCAATCCAGACCCACAACACACGCCGCTGGAGAAGCGGCATCCCTTCAGAATGAGTGCGATTCACCGGAGCAGAAAGCTCGATTGAGTCACAAGACATCTGGAACTCCTCCTTCGGGAGAAAGATGCAGGCATCACCGATTCACTCATGAAAGGGAGACGCTTTCAGGGAATGGACGTTTTTATACGATTCCAATAGTTATGTCAAATTAAATTTGGACGATTGAAGGCGGGTAACGCTTCGCGTACATAGCTCAATGGGCAGTTCACAAACGCGGAGCACTAGACCCTGACGATCATTACTTCGGTGGACTTGATCAGCGCCGCCGCGGTGTCGCCCTTCTTGAGACGCATTTCGCGCACCGCATCGGCGGTGATGATGGAGGTGATGCGCTGGCCGCCGATCGACAGGCTCACCTGAGCCATCAGGCCGCTGATTTTCAGGTCGATCACGCGGCCGACGAGCTGGTTCCGGCCGCTGATGCGGCGAAAATTGCTGCGACGTTCGCTAGGCGCTTTCTGCTTCGGTTCGCGATAGAGGTATTGATCGAGTTGGGATTCGGGGATGCGGTGGTGTCCCCCGGCTGTCTTCACCGTGCGCAATTTCCGTTTGTAGATCCACTGCTTGAGAGTCGGATAGCTGACGCCCAGGACTTGGGCCGCTTCGCGGGGGGTGAGCAAATTCTCGTGGCGCATTCGTCGTGGCCTGCGGGTCTCCACTTATAACCTCGCACCGCCAGGAAGGTCAATCGCTGTCCTGGATTGCGACTGTCAAATGAGAACACCCCGCAAGGAGAGAAGAACCATATTTTCGACGGCGCGGGGGCGTTCCTACCTGCCGCTCCGGGTATCGCGGACGAGGCAAGAGTACTGCAATGCCCCCAGAATACCTTAGGAAAGAAAAAGGGCGGTGCCGAAGCGCCGCCCTTTCCCTGTGGGATGTTCCCGGAACTCCTAAGGGATGTAGTAGCGGAGGGAGGTCCAGATCATGTTGTCGACGGCCTTGGGCCCAACGCCCGCTGCGGTAGTCACGTTGTTGTTGCCCGACCAGCCATTCCTGGTGAAGTAGGAGTACTGAAGGCCCCAACGCAGGCCGCCCTTGGGACCCTGGTAAAACCTGTGCCAGAACCCGAGGGTTCCCTCCATAATGATGCGAGTGTCGCCCGCGCAAGTGCCCCCGGCGGACGGCGTGAGCTGATTGGACGGTGGGTTTTCCGTGCTGCAACCGGTGTTGTTGGCAAATGCCGAGCCGTATCCACCGATTTGGTTCAGCTTGAATGCGGTCGTTGTTGTCGCTGGAATCTTCGGTGAAGTGGCCGTAGCCGGGATAGCCGGTGTCTTCGTGATTGTAATGCTGTCGTAGCCCTGATATCCGGCGCGCCACGCGTACTCCGCGCCGAAATAGGCATAGATATCGAGTTTTGGAGTTGCGTGGATCTCCAGTTCTCCGAGTCCATGGGCAGTACGGATCAAGGCTTCGGTGCCGTCCGGACGGAACGTCAAATCCGCAAGCTGCGCTGATCCGTAACGTCCGACGCCGTCTCCACCCAGCCCCTGGAAGGCGAAATCCAACTTCTTCCCAAACGGCAGGCGGAAGTTGGCTCCAAAGCCGCCGCCCGTTCGGTTGTCGTCGAACGCCCCAAGTGAACTTGGGGAAGTGGACCCATCAACGGCACAGGCAACCGTCGTGGGCGTAGCCGGAGGCGCTGTATCCTTTGCGTTCGTTCCCACCACGCCGCAAGGATAAATCCTGTTCCGGAACGAGCTGATGATGCCGAACACCTCATAATGGCCCCATCCCGGATCCAGGGCCGCCTTTATGATGATGTCCGGCGAGTTGTTGACGGAGTATCCGGACGTGTCAACGAAGTTAAACAGGCCGCCACCTGCGCCCGGCGCATTGAGAAATGTGTTTCCCGACGTAGCGGTCGTGGCGGTCCCAACGGTTGTGGTTGTCGCGAGAGAGAACCCGCGTCCCCCGATCGTTGCCTGGGGTCCTTCGATAGCGACTCCCAGGGCGAACTTGCCGCCGAAATCTTTCACGACTCGGAACCCGTACTGTCGCTCCCAGGTGTAGCCAACGTTATATTGCGAGTCGATGGTCAGGGGAATAACTTCTTGGCGGTTCTGGATTCCCTTTCTGTTCTCCGTCGCTAACGACCACTGCTGACCACCCGTAAAGCTCCACCCGCTATCAAATGCGGCTTGCGCGTAAATTATCCGCTGGCGAAACACGTAGCTATTGCTTTGACGATTGTTAGAAGTTACCCCTGTGCCCAGCCAGTCCGCCTCATAGTAGCCCGTCACCTTCGCGCTGCCAACTTTGCTCTCCCCGAGCAGGCTGAGTCGACTCTGGCGAGCTGTGAAATTATTTTCTGAGACTCTGCTCAGCGCATTGCCAGGGTACGGGATACCCGTAAATGGAGTGTTGATGTCGCCGCTGACGGCACGGGTGCGGTACACAGTTTCCGCAGCCACAAAGCCGCCCGGCGTGATCGTGATGCCTTTGTACTTGATGGAGGCCGGCCCAGTCTCCTCGGCCTTCTGTTCGCCTTGCTCGCGCGGCGGCGCGCCGCTGCCAGCTTCGGCCGCGCCGGCAGTATTCGAGGGCGCATGCACCAGATTGCTCGCGCTCTCCGGGGTGCCAGGGTTCGCTGAGAGATTCTCCCGCCTTGCCGGCGCAGCATTTAGTTGTTCTTCGAGCGCCTGCATTTTTTGCTGTTGCTCTTTTAGCTGCTCGTTCTGGATCTGAAGCTGCCTGGCCTGGGATTCGAGAAGGTCCCGAAGTTGCTGCATCTCCGCCTCAAGGGCCGAGCTTGCAGCGGCTGGAGCGGCAGCCTTTGCCGGGTCGGCAGGTTTTGCCGCAGGTGCGCTTGCGTCGGTTTTGGCCGTCGTGTCTTTATCTCCCCCTTCGGCGGCCGTCGCCGCTGTTCCGACGATGAGGCTGAAGGCCATCAACGACATCACCAGTACTCGCATTCGTTCCTCCTTGAAATTTGGTAGCTCATGGGAAATTGCTGCAAGTTAGCAGGAAGTACGGAATTTGGTGCTCCGCTAGAATGTCAGACACCCCCCAAACATGGATGCCTGGCACTGCGGAAGGTCGCACAAAACCAAGGGCATCCTGGCGCATTGCTTGAGTTCTGCCGCCAGGAGGCTGCCCACGTTGCAAGCTTACCGGATAAAGACTTCCTTGCGGAGTAAGATCTGACTGATTTCATGACAATAGAGCAAGACGAAAGAGTGAGGAGCCGGCACCTTGGGGGGACGGTGCCGGCCCCTTCGGGGCGTTTTGCGGGAGGTGCGCTGATGGCTCCAGTACGTGGGTGCATCGTCGCTCGCGTCAGATTTGGAAGAATCGGCAGCATAGGTGTGATCCTTGAACATGGCATGAGAGCAATATGAATTGTCGGTTACAACCCTGAGAGGTCCTTTCCGTCCTTCGCTTTAGGAAAACCTGAGGTCTTACCTTAATTCATCTGGTTACTCAGCCCCTCTCGGAGGTGTGCAAGCTCGCGCTCGAAGTGTTGAACTGCGAATTTATCGTTTCACTCCGGTGCGCCCCCGCCGCGGGCGGCCCATTCCGGTCCCGGACACCGGCCGCGCCAGTTTTCTAAGCGACTGATTTAAAAGGCGATCCCCTTACTCAAGCGAGGCGATTTGGTTGCCCGTCTGCTCACACGATGTCGAGGTACACGCAGAAACCGAACTGCCGATGTCTTAAGACGAGGGTGTGGAGGTTCGGATGGCGCAAACATCCGTTCGACGTTAGCTGGATCCGGCACTGCGCAGCGGCGAGTCGCGCGATTTTGAGGGGGGCCTGCGGCGAAAGATTGCAGGCGGTGGTGGACCTCTACCAGATCTTTCGCGCCGGCCTGAATTCCCCGGGGCGCCCGGTGGGCAACCTCCTGTTCCTGGGGCCGACCGGGGCGGGTAAGACCCGCGTGGTGGAGGCCGCGGCGGAGATTCTCTTTGGCGACGCGCGGGCGGTCATCAAGATGGATTGCGCCGAGTTTCAACACTCCCACGAGATTGCCAAGTTGATCGGCTCGCCGCCCGGGTATTTGGGGCATCGCGAGACCCATCCGCTGATCACCCAGGAAGCGCTGGCGCAGTACTACACCGAAAAATTGAAGCTGTCGTTTCTGCTGTTCGACGAAATCGAGAA
>JBARRP010000224.1:0-12720 GCA_049644285.1 Candidatus Acidiferrales bacterium
GGAGATCCTACGATATGAGGGCCGTGGTCAAGAAATGGGGAAACAGTGCCTCGGTGCGAATTCCCGCCGCCGTTTTGCAAGCGGCGCACTTGGATCTGGATGAGCCCGTGGACGTGCGGGAGGAATCCGGCCGCATTGTCATCGAACCGGTGCTGCGCAAGGAATACGACCTGGCCGAGCTTGTGAAGGGGATTACCCGTGGGAATCTGCATGAGGAAGTCGATTTGGGCGGTCCTGTTGGCAAAGAGGCGTGGTAATGGCGCGGTCTGTCCTATGTGCCCGACGTTGGCGACATCGTTTGGATCAGCTTCAATCCGCAGGCGGGGCGTGAACAGTCCGGACACCGGCCAGCGGTCGTGCTGAGCCCAGCCGTCTATAACGCGAAGACGAGTCTGATGGTCTGCTGCCCGATGACGACACAGATCAACACGTACGCCATCCGGTACTGAGCCTGTCCGAATCCGGCATTTGGTTCTGGGTTCCCGCCGAGTCCAATCGATACTGCATTACTTGGGTAACCGTTGTCCAAATTTGGACCGCGATGACGAAAAAGCGATCGCAAGAATGAGCCTAATGTAGTTACTGATGAGAAGGTTCGTTTCCCACCGAACACGTCTGGCCCGTTTCGCGAGGGCCTGAGGAGTTTAAAAATCATCAAGGAAGCCGACCTCGAATGCGCGTCCTACTACTATCTCCGCGGATTCGTTGGCCCAGACGATCGATGGCGCATCCTGGCAAGAAAACATGCAAAACGGACCGGCCGCTACGTTGACATTCTAATTTTCAAGAGTGGTAGGCCTCGTATAGCTATCGAGTTGAAGTGGAGGCGCAAACGCATTGGGGGCAGGACACGAAAGCGAAGAGGGGCCGCCTACCTACTAATCAAGCGGGCGGGGCGATGCCAGCCGGTCTTCGGCCGGAGCCTTCCCTTCAACTACGGTGAAGATGCGGTCAACGCTGGGGAGAGAGAACTCTTGCTTTGATCCGCTGGGCCAGAAGATTTCAACCTTGTCCACATGGGCCGCAGAGCCAAGGCCGAAGTGGACCCGCTGATCGGAGCTGGAGGCGTAACTCCCGCCGCTGAAGACGTCCCCGCGCTGGCGTACGCCACCAGCGGTGAGGAAGACTTTCGCTCCGATCGCATCCCGAGGACTTTTTGCGCCGCCGACAAGCCGGAGTGTAATCCAATGGTTGCCGTTCTTGAAGACGTTGCGGAGCAGGGTGGGCGGCGCGTCGATGTTGTTTATGACGACGTCGATGTGACCGTCGTTGAAAAGATCTCCGAAAGCAGCGCCCCGGGCAGGAATGACATCGGCGAGGCCGCTGCCGATGGCGGGCGGAACTTCCTGGAACTTCTTTCCGTTCAAGTTTCGAAAGAGCAAGGGCCGCTGCGCCCAGGTGGTTCCCCACTCGAGATGATCCACGATGGGATAGACGTGGCCGTTGGCGGTGAAAATATCGAGCAGGCCATCATTGTCGAAATCCAGGAACCCCGCACCCCAGCCGAGAAAGGGAATGGTCGGCGCGATAAGGCCCGCTTGCTGCGTGACGTCGGAAAAATAGCCTTCCCCATCATTGCGGAAAAGGGTGAAGTTGTCGTCGGAGAAAGTGGTGACGAAAAGGTCCACCTTGCCGTCACGATTGTAATCGCCCAAGGCAATGCCCATGGAGGCTTGCGGGCGGCCCTCTCCGTTGACGGCGAATCCCGACAGGAAACTCAAATCTTCAAACGTACCATCGTGTTTATTGTGGTAGAGAAAGCTGGGAACCGAATCGTTGGCGACGAGCAGGTCCACCCAGCCGTCGTCGTCCACATCAGCAAAGGCAGAGGACCAGCCGTACGCACCGCTCGGATCGGAGACGCCGGCTTTCACGCTGACGTCCGTAAACGTTCCATCTCCGTTGTTATGGAAGAGATGATCGCTTTCTCCGGGGAGCCCGAGCGGTCCACAAAGCACGCGAACGCCGCGGTACTGGCACGCGCCTTCTGGGATTGAACGCTTGCCTGGGAGCGGAGGATTATCGGGATCGTATTTCACGTAGCCGGGAACGAACAGGTCCAACAAGCCATCGTGGTCGTAGTCACCCCAAGTTGGCCCGGTGGACCAGCCAGCGAGCGCCACGCCGGCTTTTTCGGCCACATCGGTGAAAGTGCCGTCGTGATTGTTATGATAGAGGCGATTCGTGCCAAAATTGGCGACGTAGATGTCTGGCCAGCCGTCATTGTCATAGTCGCCCACGGCGACGCCGAAACCCCAGCGCTCGTTGGCGACGCCCGCCTTCTCGGTCACATCCGTGAAAGTGCCATCGCGATTGTTGTGCAGCAGCATGGCGCGCGGCGCCGGTTCTTTTCTGGCCCACGCGCCGAAGGTCGAGCCATTCAGGAGGTAGATGTCCAGCCAGCCGTCGTTGTCGTAATCGAGCAAGGCTACGCCGGAACCGCCTACCTCGAGAATCGTCTGCTTGTCCGGATTGCCCGAGCGATGATGAAAAATATCAAGCCCGCTCTGCCTGGTCATGTCGGCAAACACAAGCGGGGCGTCGTCCACAAATCCGCCCGCAGTGATGGGCCGACCGCGCGCGTCTTTCACGGGGGCGTAGATTCCACCGGTGCTCATGCCCGAAACCGGCGCCGGGGCGGGCTGCTGCGGATTTTTTGTGCTTTGAGGTTTTTGGCAGTTTGCCTTTCCCAGGACGCCGAATGCCGCAAGCGTCAAAACAAAGAGAAAGAGGACACCCGTCGTCGCGCGAGCCGGGAATCGGGAACGAAGCGAGCGGAGAGCGATCACAATTGCCATGGGGCTGAGCCTTGCTGCATCGGCGGTGCGAGAGCGAGAACGCCTGCCGGAGTCGCTGACGCTGCTGTGTTCATGGCTTTGTATATCCCTTCTCCAAAAGAGCCCCCGGCTCATCGACCCGCAGGAGCGGGCCGAGCTGCGACAGAACTGAGCGCCAAAAGCGAGGACAGCAGAGTGAAGGGGCGGCGCGCTAAGGAGACAGTAGATTTGCCGAACGTTTTTTGAGTAGGCGAATCGCCCTGAAGGAACGAGATCACGAGAGCCCTGTGCGGGCAAGTGAAAGCTCGCAATTGTCGGGTGTAGCGCACAAGTCCCTCTCCCAGGACTCTAACATTGCGGCTGAGAGGGGAGGCCAAAAAGACGAGGAGGGCGGTCCGATGACCCGAGCCGCCCTCGTCACATTCGTTTAGAACAGGAACTTCAAGCCAAACTGCATGATACGCTGGTCATGCGTCGCAGTCGCCTGGAGGAATGTCGTCGAACTTGATGAGAATGAAGCATCGACGCTGGAAAACTGGGTGTGGTTAAACGTGTTGAATGTTTCCCAGCGGAACTCAAAGGCTTTCGATTCCTTGATGGGGAAACGCTTGAAAAGCCCCATGTCGAAATTGCTGCGGTGGGGCAGCTTCAGGAAGTTCCTGCCGATATTTCCGAACGTAAGCCCGCGGGGATCAGCGAATGCACAAGCGTTAAACAGAAAAGGACCCGGGGTAGTGGCAGTTGAAGCGAGGCAGGACGCTGAATTGGGATTGCCGACGAGGTCAGGGCGGGAACCGATGCCGACGCCGTTGCCGACCCCAGCATTGTCACCGAAATCGGTATTCGTGATTTGCAAGGGAGTCCCGCTCTGGAAACTCGCAATGCCCGACCATTGCCAGCCACCCAGGAGGGCTTTCTTGAGGCCGGAAGACTTGTTGAAAAAGGGCAGATCGTAAACGTAGCTGATGTTCAAGATGTGCCGCTGGTCGAAGTCTGAGCTGGCCCTGTTGCCCGCCAAGTTGTAGGAATCCACGAAGCAGATGCAATTACTACTCGGGAGCGCACCGAATCCGCGGTCCGAGAAGTCGTCAAACGAGTGGCTGTACGTGTACGCCAAATTCAAGACGAGCGATCCAAGAGACCGCCGCAAGCTGGCCTGGAGGGCATGGTAGTGAGAGTTGGCTTGGGTTTCGAGTAGTTCGAGGGTCCCGAAACCCCGGAACGGGCGTGAGGGATCTGGGTCATTTCCACAGGCCACGCCCAAGTTGACGGCGGCCTGACCGGTGATCGGCGCGCCACCGGGTCCAGTTGTGAAGGTGGTGCAGTCGCCGGCGTAGATCACATTACCATTGTTATCTGTAATCTGCGGTGTAATAGGCTTACCTGGGGCGTAAGGGTTGTGCGAAAGAGGCAGGCTGTGAAGCTGGTTGATGTCGCGTGCGTCGGTCAGATGGGTCCCTTTGCTCCCGACATAGGAAACACTGGCGACGGTATTGCGGAAGGCCTCGAACTGGTAATCGAGATGCCACTGTTGCACGTACGGCCAGATTGCGCGAGTCTGGATAATACCCGGCGGCTCATTGTTTACCGCGGAAGGGAAAAGCTCGGCGCCTGCGCCAATGCAGGCGTACCCAGTTTGCGGCGCGGCACATGAGCCCTGTCCCGGCGCGATGTTGAATTGAGTGGAGGTCAGAACCCGAGGCGGCGTACCTTCGAGCGACTCTGCATTGGCTTCGTTTCCGTTCCCGTATTCGAAGAAAATGCCATAGCCGCCGCGTAGGGCCATCTTGCCATCGCCACGCGGATCAAACGCAAATCCGAGACGCGGGCCGGGGTTGAACAGATGCCCCTTCATGCAGCCCGGAAGAGAAGTCCCCGCGACCGATGCAGCCGGAAAAGACGCCAGAATCGGACCGGGGATTGAAGCTGTGCCTCCGCGACCGCCGCACTGGACGAATCCGAGGAACGGATTGCCGCTCCCCGGGACCAAGCTGCCGTCGCCGGCGACGGTCGGGGCCTTGCTCGCAGACGCCAGGTACAGGGCAGGGTCAAAGTTGAAAGAGCTCCTGCTGACGTCACGATTTGTTTGAAACAGGCTGACGCGCAGACCGAGGTTGAGAGTCAGGCGTTTCGTGACGTGCCAGTCGTCCTGGAAATAGGGTTCAAAGATTTTATAGCGGTAGTAATACCTGGCAATCGCGCTCGTTTGCTGATACGAAGCGATATTTCCTGTCAGGAAATCGGCAAAGGAATTCCCCGTCGACGGGTTAACGGAATTCGTTTCGTCGAAATTGAGGACGCCCCCGAGACCAATGGACGTCGGGGCACTCGGCTCGTTCTTTTGTATGGCTATCAACTCGCCGCCGAACTGGAGGTTGTGCGACCCGATGACTTTCGTCACAGTGTCATGGTAGCCGTAGGTCGGGTTGGCATTCTCCCAGGGCATGAAGCCTGGGTTTATGGTGAAGCCGCCACCGTAAGCCGCGCCGTTCAGGAGAGAGACAGCGGGGAGTTGGAACAAGCGTGTTCCATTGGAGCCGGTACGAAAAATGCTCGTCATCGAGAAGCCTGAAGGAACCTGAAAGTTGCCGGTGTTAGTCAGAATGAGGTGGTCGGCGGCATAGCTGAAAATGAATTCGTTGAGGAGGGTAGGGGACGCCGCAGCCGTCAAGTTGAGTACAAAGCTCGTTCCGGGAGTCCCGATCTTAGTTTGAACTGTAGGGAACGGGTTGCTAACGAAGGAGACGGTCGGGTTCACGGTATTGTAGGTGTCGTGGATGTAGCGAACCATGGCGCGGAGCTTCGGGGTAAAGTTGTGGTCCACACGCACCAGTTCTTGCCGCCAGGTCAGCGGCTCGACTGTCGAAGTGATAAAGGAAGTGGAAGCGCCGCTGCCAACATTGCCGGGAGGAATCAACGCTGTTAGCATCGCCTGAGCATTAGGATCAATTGGGACATTGTTTCCGGGGAAGGGCTTCCCGGTGGCGGGGTTGATTGGGCACTCGGTGGGTGTGGGCAGACACACGTCGTTGAAATTGCCCATGCGCTCAGCGTTGGACGGCACGAGTTGGTTGAAGGCGAAGGGGACGCGCTCACGATGCCACTCTTGAGCCCAGAAGAAGAAGGTTTTGTCCCGGTTCTTGTTGTAGCCGGGAAACAGGACGGGCCCGCCGATGGTATAGCCGAAGTCGTGCTTCTTGTACTGAGGCCTGGGATTCCCAGCGGCGTTGTCAAAGAAGTCGTTGGCGTTGAAAAACTCATTGCGCGCAAATTCGAAAACGTCCCCACGAAAATCTTTGGTGCCCGACTTTGTCACGACTTGGATGTTCGCGGAGCCGTTTCTACCGAACTGGGCGCCGTAATCTGAAGTAAGAACGCGAAACTCGGCGATGGCGTCCAAGTTCGGAAAAACATCCAGCGTGTCGTTGGAGCCGGTATCCATGTTATTCGCGCCGTCGAGCTGCCAGTTGTTGTACTCTGCCCGGCCGCCGTTAATACTAAATGAAATATTCGCGTTGAGACCCACTCCGCCGGCATCCGAGCCCGTTTGATCGCTCACACCAGGAACCAGCGGGAGGAGCTTCAAGAAACTGCGGCCATTCAGCTCGAGTTGACTGATCTGTTTCCCGGTTACGACGCCGGAGAGTTCGGACGATTGCGTTTCCACCTGGGCGACGTTTTCTCCGTGGACGACGACGCTCTCGCTCACCTGGCCCAACTCGAGAGTTACATCCGCGCGCGCCCTTTCCACCACGCGCACAATAATGCCCTTGATCTCGAAGGCCTTGAATCCTTTCGCGGTGACCGTCAGGTCATACGTGCCGGCAGGCAAGGCGGCCGCGAGATAGTCGCCATTGGCGTTCGTGGTTGTCGTGCGAGTCAGGCCGATGGCGCTGCTGGCAACTTTCACTTCGGCTCCGGGAACGACCGCGCCGGAAGAGTCGCGGACAGTTCCTGTGATCGAGCCCGTGTCCTGCGCACGGGCCGAGCAAGCGCAAAAAAGAACCAACATCCCAAGCCCCACCCAAACGCGAAGAGTTTTCATGGAAGCCCTCCTCCTTTCCATGAACTACGCATGGTTTTCAACGCAATTCCCGAAATTGTTCGCGAACGAAATACTCATACGAAAAAGGCCGATTGAAGTGCAGCGATCCTTGCGGTTCCTGATTTTACTAAACGCTTGCGCATCAAGACTGCCAGTATGCGGAGACTAACAACACACAACTAGGGGCGCCCCAGCCATTCTGACCGTGAAGAATTTCGTGGATTAAAACGCTTAAATACTCAGTCAGCGCGCCGCTGGTGTCAAGGGAAAATGCTTCTTACAGGAAGAGGACGAGAGACGGGTCTGGTCGAGGAGACGCCTGGCGCGTCGTTCAGCACAACTGAGACTTTTGTGACAGAGCAAACAGACTGTCTGGCCACGTCGCTCATGGTAACCTTGGGCACCTTTCCGTGTGTTTGCGAACTATTATCGCGAGTTCGCTTACCGAAGAGCTTATGGTAATTTTTCTTGGCGCGAAGTTTGCGAACGGATGATGCCGTGAGGGTCGTAAGGATGTCCGCAGGAAGCCACCCAAAACTGATCGCCACACTGGTCAAGACGAAGCGCGGCCCATCTGCTGAGATCTTCTTGGTTTTCTCTGCCTGCTTCGTCTGGTTGTCTTGCGTTAATCCCTTTTCCAGCATGCTGGCAGCCCAAGAACAGTCCAACACCGAGAAAGTATTCCAGGAAGGGGAGGCGGCTTTGCGGAACGGGGATCTGGCGCGGGCGGAAATGGCATTTCGGCGGGTAGCGGATCTCGATCCGCAGTCCGCAGGGGCATTCTCGAATCTGGGAGTCATTGCAATGCGCCGTCAGGAGTGGTCGAAGGCCCTGGCATTCCTGGAAAAGGCCGGGCGACTGGCTCCGAAAGTCTCAGGCATCCGTTTGAACATTGGACTGGTTTACTTCAGGGAGGGCAATTACCATCGAGCGATCTCGCCCCTCAAGAACGTTCTGCGCGATGAGCCGAGCTCTCGTCAGGCGCGATACCTTCTGGGACTCTGCTACTTTTTCACGGAACGCCCCGCAGACGCGGAGCAGACGCTCGAGCCACTGTGGCCGCAAGAATCGTCCAATATGAATTTTCTTTATGTGCTTGGAGTTGCAGCGCATCTAGCTGGGAAAAACGATCTGGAAGACCGGGCGCTCGCCCGGCTCGTCGAAGTCGGGCAGGACACGCCGGAGTTTCACCTGCTGATAGGAAAGGCGCACCTCAATCGTCTTGATTACGATGGAGCGCTTCAGGAGTTTCAGCGCGCGGCCGAAGCGGACCCCACACTTCCCTTTGTTCATTTCAACCTAGGATTGGCTCTGATGAACAAAGGAAACTTTGAGGGGGCCCGAGACGAGTTTCGTAAGGATATCGCGCTCGAGCCTGACGTGGCGTTCAACTACGACCAACTCGGGACTGTCTATTCCTATCTTCAGGAGGACACTGAAGCGGAGAAATATTTTCGCGAAGCTATAAAGCGCGACTCTCATCTCGCCAGCCCTCATTTTGGCCTTGCTAAGATTTGTCAAAGACAAGGAAAGTACGCGCAGGCGCTGGCGGAGCTCGACGCCGCCGAAAAACTCCTTCCGGACGATTATCACATTCGATTCGTGCGAGGCCAAGTGCTGGTGAAATTGGGCCGCAGGCAGGAGGCGCAAAAGGAATTGAAGCTCGCGGCTGAAATGCTTGCGGAAAAACGCGCGCAGAATCCCCGGCCCGAGGAAGTGCAGCCCGTGCCGAGCCCGGAAGTCACGTCGGAGCCACAATAGCGCGGGGGCGATGCGGGCGGCAAATCTACCGCCCACCGGGAATTTTACTCGGCGTAGCCTTCTCGAATGATTGCACTCTGGATTCTAACGGGCTCCTTGCGAAATGGTTGTTGAAGTGAAGTTCAATCAAGCTGCTCGGGCGTCAGTTCAAGTTCCAGAGCCAGTTGTCCCCTTGACACCGAAACTCAGTGCTTCAGCGGCGTCGCTCCGCCCAATATTGGCAGAGAACAAGCCCCGCCTCGATAGCCTTCCCGAGCCCGACTTCATCGGCCAGAATGACGCCGTTAGTCAAGGGCGGGGGGAAGGAATCAAGTCAGGTATTTGTGCCGACCGCGCTCAATCAGCTCCACGATTCGTGCACGGGTGCACGTGTCGTCTGGAGCGGACAGGCACAGGGAATTGCCCGAACCTCAATCTTGCAGCTGGCGAGATGCCAAGCCCTTTCTGTTCAGTATGTTCGCTTAGTTCGTTTTGTATTTTCGGGTTTTACCGCGTACGCTACCCCGGTGCTGAGCCTGTCCGAATCCGGCATTTGGTTCTGGGTTCCCGGTCACGACTTCGAGACTCTTTCCGGCGTGCACGTTGACGAGCACAAACGCTTTCATGTGTGACCTCCCGCCATACCTCACGCGCATTTTGAAAGTAGTCTTTGGGTCTTTGCTATCACGGTTGTCTCGGCCCCACTCTGCGTGCTCCCCTCTGCTCTAGCAAGCCATCCGCCCATTCCATCGAGGGCAATTTCTGCCTTCGCGTAAAATGTGTCCCAGAGCCGATACGAAGTGATCCGCACTGGGTAGCCCTTTATCGTTTCGATTCGCTCGGAATATTGCTCAGGCAGCGTTACATTTTCCATGCGTGCCCTCCGTTCGCGAGGAAATTTACGGTGATGCTACCAAAGAACCGGTAGGCAAGCAATGAAGCCATACGTACATCCAGACACGTCGCGAATAGTTGATGCTGCCTGCTGAAGCCACGCGTTGACTTGCCCTGGGACGCAGCCTAAGATGCCCGCTCAGAGGCAGTGCCCTTCCCATGATTGGCCAGACTCTCAGCCATTACCGCATTGTGCAGAAAATCGGCGCCGGTGGAATGGGCGAAGTGTATCGGGCACACGATGAGCAACTCGATCGCGATGTGGCACTAAAAGTTTTGCCTGCTGGCACCCTCGCCGATGAAGCTGCACGAAGGCAGTTCCGCAAGGAAGCCCTCGCACTTGCAAAGCTGAATCATCCCAACATCGAGACCGTACACGAATTCGGTACGCAAGATTGTGTGGACTTCCTGGCTATGGAGCTGATCACAGGAAGTTCGCTGAGCGAGAAACTGAAAGAAGGCCCACTGCCGGAACGAGAAATCGTGCGACTGGGTACGCAGTTTGCGGAAGGGCTGGCAGTTGCACACGAGCACGGCGTAGTACATCGCGACCTCAAGCCTGGCAACTTGATGATCACATCGGAAGGTCGGCTGAAGATTCTGGATTTTGGCCTGGCGCGGCTGGTGCACGCAACGGCAGATCCAGACATGACCCAGAGCATTGCGCAAGAAACCGGGACTGTGACGGGAACGGTTCCGTACATGTCACCGGAGCAGTTGCGCGGCGAGTCGGTAGACGCGCGAAGTGATATTTTTTCGGCAGGCGCGGTGCTCTACGAAATGGCAACCGGCCAGCGGCCTTTCCCACAGACGCAGGGTCCGCAGTTGATGGGCGCCATCCTGCACCAGGCGCCAGCGTCGCCGAGGTCACTAAACCCGGCTATCTCGCTGGGACTCGAGAGCGTAATTCTTAAAGCCCTCGAGAAAGATCGATCGCAACGGTTTCAGTCGACGCGGGAGCTCCGGGGAACGCTTGAAGGGCTGAGCGCGAGCGCAGCACCTATCGCTGAACACAAGCGCTCGGGTCGGCGGCTCATAGCCGGTGCAGCAGGAGCCCTGTTAATCGTGCTGCTCGTTGGATTGATGTTCGGCCTGAATCTGGGCGGCCTGCGTGAACGGCTGCTACATCGCGGCTCGGCAGAAAACAATTCCGCAAGTCTGCCAAGCGCACCGATCCATCCGCGACGGTCCGTTGCCGTGATTGGCTTCAAAAATCTTTCTGGACGCTCGGACGAAGCGTGGCTCTCTACGGCGCTTTCCGAAATGATGACGACGGAACTTGCCGCGGGCGACCAGTTACGCACAATCCCCGGCGAATCCGTAGCGCACATGAAGGTTGACATCTCGCTCAAGGACGAGGAAAGCTACGCGCCCGCGACTCTCACAATAATCCGCCGGAACATTGGAAGCGACTATGTAGTTCTTGGTTCCTATCTTGTCCTCGGGGATGCCGCGGCCGGCCAACTTCGCCTCGACCTGCGGCTTCAGGACACGACGACGGGGCTTACGCTCGCTGTGGTCTCGGTAAAAGGGAAAGAGGCAGATCTGGATGACCTCGTGAACAATGCAGGGGCGGAGCTGCGAGCGAAACTCGGCGTGAGCGAAGTGACTCCAGCTGAAGTCGCAGGGATAAAGGGTTCGCTCCCATCCAATCGCGAATCAGCGCGCTATTATTCCGAAGGCTTAATGAAGTTGCGTGTGTTTGACGACCTGGCCGCGCGAGATCTCCTGCGAAAAGCTGTTGCACTCGACCCGAAATTTGCCCTCGCGCATGCCTTTTTGGCCGGAGTATGGGGTTCGCTTGGATACGATCAAAGAGCTCAGGATGAAGCGCGGAAAGCGTATGAACTCTCGACGAATCTCTCCCGCGAAGATCGGCTCTCGATCGGAGCCCGATACTACGAGGCGATGCAGAATTGGGACAAAGCCATCGAAACCTACAAAGCGCTTTTTGACTTTTTCCCGGACAATTTGGAATATGGCCTTCGCCTAGCAAATGTTGAAATCGCCGCCGCGAAACCGAAAGACGCGCTGGCGATTGTCGAAGATCTTCACAAGCTTCCGGCGCCCACCGGAGAAGATCCGCGGATTGACGGTATGGCTGCCGCGGTGCAGGAAAACCTGGGGGACTTCAAGCAGGAGGCTGAACTATCCGCTAAGGAAGTGGAAAAGGCCCGGGCAGCGGGAGCCCGGCTGCTCATCGCACACGGTCTCTATTCCGAATCGTGGGCTTACCACAGCCTTGGCCAGCCAAAACCTGCGATGGATACGGTAGAGGAAGCGCGGAGAATTTACGAAGTGGCGGGGGACCGGCGCGGCGTGGCAAACGTATTGAGTATAAAAGGTAATATTCTCTCGGGCCAAGGTGACTTGGCCGGTGCGGACAAGCTCTACGACCAAGTGATGGCCATCGATCGCGAGGCAGGCTTCCGGCATGGAATGGCTGCAACGCTGAACAACAAAGCGATACTAGCGTACATGCGCGGCGATCTCAAGCAGGCGAAGGTGCTTTGGGAACAAGGTTCCACGGTGTTGCGCGAAATCGATGACAAAAGCGATGCAGCAAAATTCCTCAGCAACATAGCGAGCGTCGTGGATGCGGAAGGCGACTTCGCCGGGGCGAGGAGAACTCACGAACGAGTACTCGCCATGTTTCGAGAGGTAGGCAACCAAAGCGGCATCGCGTCGGAACTGGGTAGCATCGGTAGCACGCTGATTGAAGAAGGTGATTTGGTCGAGGGGAAACGCGTCTCCCAGGAATCTCTCGAGCTTAGCCAGAAGATCGGCGACAAAGGAGACGAAGTAGTTGCGTTGCTCAGCGAGGCCTTGGCCGCGATTGCGCTTGGCAACCTTCCCGAGGCGATGAGCCTTTCTCAAAAGGGCCTAAACGGATCCGAAGCCATGAGTGACAAGCACTCCGAGGCCTATGCACGGCTGATTCAGGCACAGGTTTTTGAGCTGCAGGGCAATCTTTCGGCGGCCCAAAACGGGTACGAAGAGTCGCTTAAATTGAGGAAAGATGCTGGAGAAAGGGGTGCCGCAGCGGAGAGCCAGTTGGCTTTGGCCCGACTTCTGATCGAAGAAGGCCATCCGGATGACGCCGAGAAGCAGATCGGTGACGCGCGTGAGGAGTTTCGAAGAGAGAATCAGCTTGCCGACGAAATCGGCGCCGACGTGTTACTCGCCCGCTCGCTGCTGACGGAAGGGAAAATCGCTAATGCGGAAAAGGAAATTTCCGGGGCGCGGCACATTGTGGGCACGAGC
>JBARRP010000225.1:0-8476 GCA_049644285.1 Candidatus Acidiferrales bacterium
TCATCGAGTGCGAGAGCACCCCGGGCGTCGGTTCAACGTTCACGGTGATTCTGCCTGTTAGTTACTCCACGGAAATTCTCGAAACTGAACCTGAACAAAAATTAATCTCGCGTTAAGGTATAATCCGTCCGGCTTGCACTAGGCTCTGCACCAAACACGGGGGTGGCCAGATGCTCTTTCCAAAGTGTTACAGGAAGTGTGTGCATCGCCTTATGACGGTGCTGCTGGTGGGAATTTCTGTTTCAGTTGCAGCCCGCGCGCAGGTGGCAGGGGGTACGATCTCGGGGACGATCGTAGATAGCAGCGGAGGAGTGATTCCTGACGCTCAAATCTCCGTCAAAAACGTCGCCACAGGCGTTACCCGGAGTGTCACCACGAATTCCGACGGCTTCTACACCGCGCCGAATGTGCTACCTGGGACCTATGAGGTGACGTTTGCAGCTCGAGGCTTCAAGACTGACGTGAGAAGCGGCGTTGCCTTGACCGTAGGAACGACGCAGGTCTTGAATCAGACGATGCAGGTCGGTACGACTACCGAGACGATCCAGGTCAGCACCGAGGCTCCCGCCGTGGAGCTGGCGACCTCGGACATCAGCGCCGTGGTCAGCGCTAATACTGTCCGCGAGCTGCCTCTCAACGGTCGCAGTTGGACGGACTTGGCAACCCTCCAGCCCGGTGTTGATACGATCTACACCCAACCGTCCTTCGCGGCTGGGTCGGATCGAGGCAATCGCGGTTTCGGACAACAGTTGACCATCTCCGGCGCTCGTCCGCAGCAAAACAACTATCGTTTAGATGGCGTTAGCCTCAACGATTACGCCAATGGCGGACCCGGCAGCGTACTGGGAGGAAACCTCGGCGTGGACGCCATTCGGGAATTCTCGGTCCTCACGAGCAACTATTCGGCGGAATACGGTAAAACCTCGGGAGGGGTGGTCAACGCCATTACCCGCTCGGGAACGAATCAGTTCCACGGGGGCGTGTACGAGTTCCTCCGGAACAGCAAGCTGGACGCCAGGAATTTCTTCGATGGGGCCACGATTCCGCCTTTCAAGCGCAACCAGTTTGGCGGCGACGTTGGGGGACCCATCTTCCAGAACCGTACATTCTTCTTCGCAGACTACGAAGGCATCCGGCAAGCCAAGGGTCTCCCGCAAGTTCTTCATGTGCCTTCGAGTGCTGCTCGTTTGGGGATGATCCATGACAGCACCACGGGCCTGCCCATAACCGTGCCGATCGACCCCAACGCCAAAAAGTTCCTTGCGCTTTACCCCGTGCCCAATGGAGCCACCGTCGGAAACGGAGACCTGGCGCTATTCACTTTTGCCGCCAATCAGGTTGTCAATGAGAACTTTGTGACCACTCGCCTCGATCATCGGTTCTCCGAGAAGGATAGCCTGTTTGGCACATACATGTTCGACAGGACGCCCTACATTTCGCCAGACCCATTTGACAACGCTGTGATCAGTACTCTGTCTTCCCGGCAAATCGTTGCGGCGGAGGAGACTCATTCCTTCACGCCCGCGTTTTTGAATGCAATCCGTTTTGGCTACAACCACGAACGCGTAAACAATGATCAGGGCGTGAGCGCGATTAATCCTGCCGCGGCCGACAAAACGCTCGGTTCTTTTGGGGGTCAGAATGCGTCCCAGGTGATGATCGGCGGGGGTTTGGACCCCCTGCCGGGCGGGGTTGGTGGGCTTCCGATTTATTTCTACCATTGGGATTCGTTCCAGGTGTATGACGACGCTTTTATCACCAAAGGCACCCATTCCATCAAATTCGGCGGCGCCGTCGAGCGCATGCTGCTGCAAGTGACTGCCTTTAGCGATCCAGCTGGAATCTGGAACTTCAACACCTTGCAGGATTTTTACGCGAATAATCCCAAGAAATTCAACGGAGGACTCACCAGCACCGTTACACCCCGCGATCTGCGCCAGACTCTCTTCGGTGCCTATGTGCAGGATGACTGGCGGTGGAAGCCCAACCTGACACTGAATTTGGGTCTGCGCTACGAGATGTCTACCGTGCCCACGGAGATTCACGGCAAGCTCGCCAACATAAGGCCGTCGCCAGCCGATCCGGTCGTCAACGGACTGCCAAACTTCTCCGGCGCCAGCCCACACCTTGGCGATCCCTTCTTCAGCAATCCCACGCTACGGAATTTTGAGCCGCGCATCGGGTTCGCGTGGGACCCGTTCCGCAATGGGAAGATGGCCATCCGCGGCGGCGCCGGCATGTTCGATGTGCTGCCGCTGCCTTATCAGTTCATACTTCTGACGACGTTGGCATCTCCCTTTTTTAAATATACCTCGATCAACCAGCCACCCCCACCTGCACCTTCTTGTGTGACTTCCCCCACCACTAGCCCTTGCGCTATGAGTTTCTTTCGCGGGCTTCCCTCAACGCTGCCGTCAAATACTTTGCGCGCAACATTTATTGACCCTAACCCCAAGCGCAATTACGTCGTGCAGTGGAACCTCAATGTTCAGTACCAACTTACCCCGAACCTGGCAGCAATGGTTGCTTACGTGGGGTCGCGTGGCATCCATCAACCCTTCCGCGTCGATGACGCCGATCTGGTCCTCCCGACGAAAACATCCGCCGGATACCTCTGGCCGACGCCGACAGCCAGCGGGACCCGAATCAACGAGAACTTTGGCTCAGTTCGGGGAATGTTTTACGAAGGACGCTCTTACTACGATGCCCTGGAATTACAGTTGTCCAAGCGCATGAGCCACGGCTTCCAAGTACAAGGCGTCTACACCTGGGGCAAGAGCATTGATACCAGTTCGGCGACGGTAGCCGGCGACGCATTCGGCAATTCGATCTCCAGCCTGCATTGGTTTGACCCGAAATTGAGCCGCGGCATCTCCGATTTCAACATTGGGCGCACGCTTGTTCTGAATGGCACATGGGAAGTTCCTTCGCCTAAATCGTTCTCCGGGCCCGCCGCATGGCCATTGAGCGGATGGCAACTCGGGCTTATCTTCACGGCCAGTGATGGAGTGCCGTTCACCCCTTCCTGGGGGACAGGTGCGGACCCCCTTGGCACGAACAGCAGTGACGATTGGGACTTCCCGAACCGGATCGCCGGATGCAATCCCTACGCCTCAAACTTCAAGAAGAACCCCAACGGTCCCTTATACCTGAACATCGGCAGCGCCTTTGGCACAGGCCCCAACTGCTTCGCTGTCCCCACCGCACCCAATCAGGCTTTTTTCAATGCACACTGCGACCCAGCGCCACCCAATTTGTCAGCTCCGCTCGCGCCGGGGGATCTGAGATGTTTCAACCTTCGTGGTAACGCAGGTCGAAATATTTTGATCGGTCCAGGCGTAACTGAGACGGACTTCTCCGTGTTCAAGAACAACTACATCAAGAAGATCTCGGAGAACTTCAATATACAGTTCCGCGCGGAGTTCTTTAACATTCTCAATCACGCCAACTTTGCCCCACCCGCCACACCCACCAACACAGACATCTTCGATGGGACGGGAACAGTCAATTCCAGCGCCGGTGCGCTGAGTAGGACGAGCACGACGGCGCGAGAGATCCAATTCGCGCTGAAGGTCATTTTCTAGCTCGGTAGGAGAATTAAAACACGCGAGGAGATTTCACAAGCAGCCGGCTGGCGGCAGCCGGCTGCTTGTGTCATGGTCCTCAGCTGAGTGTAAGACCGCCTTTTCTTCCGTCGGGCAATGTAAGGAAGACATAAAGTGGATTTCATGCTAGATCGAGGTAGGATTGCGCGCGGCTGGTCGGTTGGACCTTGAAGCTCCGCACACAAGCTCCAGCCAGAATTGCCCAGGCTTTCCCTTAGAGATGTGATAGGGGCATTTGTACGCGTGGAAACAAAATTGCTCGTGGAGATGCCATGCCTCTCAATTGATTGGTACATGATCGGAGGCCGGATTCGTCTGAGGAACCATGAGGTGGAACCAGAATGCCGGATAGTGATGTCGAAGTCCGGGTGATCTCGGCCACAGGGGTTTGCGGCTCGGGTTTCAAAGAGAGCTCACTCGATGCCGGCTTGGCCAGGAACCCGCACTTCATCGGTTGCGACGCGGGCTCTACCGATCCTGGGCCGTTTGCCCTCGGATCGGGTAGAACAGCATTCCCGGCTCGATCGATCAAGCGTGACCTGCGCCTGATGCTCAAGGCAGCGCAGCGCTCGAAGGTGCCGCTGCTGATCGGATCGGCCGGAACGGCGGGCGGCGCGCCGCATCTGGCGAAGTTCAAACAGATCATCCTCGAGATCGCGCAGGAAGAAAACCTGCGGTTCCCCATGGCCCTGATTCATTCGGAACAGAACAAGGAGTACCTGAAGCAGCGGCTTCGCGAGGGACGCATCACACCCTTGAAACCGGCGCCCGACTTCGATGAAGCGGTCATAGATCGCGCCGAGCGCATCGTGGGAATGATGGGCGCCGAGCCCTATCTGCGCGCCCTCGACAATGGCGCCGAAGTGGTGGTTGCTGGCCGCTCCAGTGATTGCGCGATTTTTGCCGGCATTCCGATCAGGATGGGCATCGCGCCAGGGATCGCTTGGCACGCGGCCAAGGTCCTTGAATGCGGCGCGGCGTCCGCAGAGGCCAGGCCATCACCGGATTGCATGTTTGCGCTGCTCGGTAAGAATCATTTCGATGTCGAGCCACTCGATCCGGAGACGCGCTGCAGCCCGCAGAGTGTTGCGGCGCACAGCCTCTACGAGAACTCCAATCCCTATCGTCTGGTAGAGTCGGGCGGGGTTCTCGATCTGACCGGCGCACAATACGAGGCGCTGGACGACCGCCGCGTGCGGGTTCACGGAAGCCGTTTCGAGAATGCCAGCAAGTATACGATCAAGCTCGAAGGCGCCGAGCTCGTTGGATATCAGAGCATCGTCATCGGATCGATCCGTGACCCCTACATCATCGGGCAGCTCGATTCCTGGGTTGAGCGGCTTAAGCAGGGAGTGAAGGCGCGAACCGCCGAGGTATTCTCAGGAGACCCAGCTTCCAGCAAGCATGTCTTCAACGTCCGGATCTATGGCAAGGACGGCACAATGGGGCCGCTCGAGCCGGTCAAGGAGATCGGATCCCACGAAGTGTGCGTAGTCATGGAAGTGACGGCGGCATCGCAGGAGATCGCCACCACCATCGTCTCACTCGCTCGACACCAGGCTTTGCACCTGCCCATCTCGAAATGGGGCGGCTTCATTACCGGCTTGGCGTGCTTATACAACCCAGCCTATTTGGAGCGTGGGTCGGTCTACCGATTCTGCGTGAACCACGTGGTCGAGCCGCCCGATCCCTACGAGATGTTTCCGATCGAATATATGCACGTCGGCTGAGGAGCCGAGGCAATGGCGAAACTCGGTGACCTAGCTCGCCTCATCCGCAGCAAGAACGCCGGACCATTCGAGCTTACGTTCGACATCATGTTCGACGACAAAGAGACCTTCCGGCGCGTGAAGGACAGCAACGTCCTGTCCCGGCAGCTCATTGCGGACATATACCATCTTCCGCTCGGGGACGTGCAGTTTTTTGTCGTCCCGGAAGCGCTGGCCTTCAAGGCTTCCATCCCGAGACCCCGGTTCCAGGGCGATCTGCTCGACAGCGATGTCCATGGTGGCCAGCAATACGCGCCCCTCATCGACATCGAAATCCCGTGAGGGCATCGCGCTCGAACGGCCAGTTGTCCGATGTCGTGGAAAGAGAATCTCGGAGCGTGAATCCATGTCTTCACCTCTCGGGGCTGGAGAATCGAGGTATCAATCGTGGCACCCACTCGCGTGCGCTGGCGTGTTATCGCGCTCTTGGCGGTAATCGCTGGTCTAACGTTTGTCGATCGGCTGAACCTCGGCATTGTGGGCAAGTACGTCCAAGAGGAATTCAGGTTCGACACCCAAACGATGGGCTGGATCTTGGGTGCTTTTAGTCTGGGTTATGCAGTGTTTCACATACCCGGCGGATGGCTGGCAGATCTTTTTGGGCCGCGTCGGGTCCTAGCAGCGGCTATTCTCTGGTTTTCCATCTTCACTGCGGCAACCGCAATCGCGCCAAGTCTGCCGGTCCTAGGATGGCTTGGCGCGGCGTGGTCATTTGCGATCGTTCGCTTCGTCATGGGCCTTGGCGAGGCCGCCGCGATGCCCGTTGGTAACAAGATGATGGCCTACTGGCTTGGACAGAAGGAACGTGCTTTCGGAACTAGCATTTTTTTGGCGGGCGTTGGAGCTGGAGGCATCGCTGCGCCGATTCTTATCAGCTGGATGATGACGCAGTGGGGCTGGAGGGCGTCGTTCCTGTTCTCAGGAATTTTCGGAGTGGGTGTGGCGGTGGCTTGGTATGCCCTAGTAACCAATCGGCCAGAGGAGCATCCGCACATCAATGCTGCTGAGCTTGCTCTCATCCGTGGTACCGCGAGAGCTGAGTCGGATCCTATCCATGCCACGCGGATGACCAGCGTCCCGTGGCTCAAGGTGTTTTCAAGCCCATCCCTCTGGGGGCTGATGATCAGTCATTTCTGCTTAGTGTACCCGGTCTACATTTTCGTGACGTGGTTTTTCATCTACTTGGTGCGTGTTCGGGGTGTCACGATATCAAAGGCAAGTTTTTGGACTTCCGCACCGTTTCTGGCCAACCTATTCATGGTCCCCCTCTGGGGATGGATCTCAGACCGCACAGCGGAAAGACTCGGTAAGCGTCGAGGACGACGAATAGCAGCTTGGTTAGGCATAGCTTGTTCGGCGGCGTTGTTATGGTCGGGAAGCCATACAGAGAGAAACACTTTGTGTCTCCTCCAACTCGCTGTTGCTGCTGGATTCAACTTCGCAGCTTCGTCCGTTCTGTGGACCACATGCAACGACATCTCAGCAAGCTTTTCCGGATCCATTTCCGGCATCATGACTACTTTTGGCAGCCTGGGCGGCTGGCTTTCACCAGTGCTAACGGCTGCAATTGCCACACGATTTGGATGGAGCTATGCCCTAGACTTCGCGGCGCTCGTCACTGTTGCCAGCGGTTTGGCGTGGTTCTTTGTGAACGCCGATCGGCCTATTGAGTAGGAGTCCCCTGGCGAGAGACAGCTTGTTCGACTAGGCCAATCTCTCAAGCGCCAAAGGCGTTCATGCGACCTGAAAGAAACTTAACGTGAAATTCACGGTCCTATCGAAGTACGATTACGCATTATGGGCCAGTTGGACTTTGAAGCTAGCGAACGAGAACGTGAAGCGCCCCAGAAATTCTCGGGCGAATAAGCTAGAATCTTTCAGGCGAGGAAGCGCTGGAATGCTGGATAAAAATAAAACGATATTGTTGCTGCTCTTCGTGGCTGCTGTCAATAACTTGTATCCTGCGGCGCAACGGCCGGCTGCAGCCGTGCCGTCCGCGGGCAAAGCGCGGATCGCGGCGCGCTCGGCCGCGCCACAGGCGAATTCAGAGAGTTCGACGGACGACGGCGGCGCCGCCCGGGTACAGTTGTCTCTCGACTATCAGACGTACCGCGGTCACATCGAGCCAATTTTTCTCAAAATGCGGCAAGGCGGCGTGCGCTGCTACGACTGCCATTCGAAATTAGCGACGCGCTTGCGGCTCGAGCCTTTGTCGCCGGAGAGTTCCACATGGACCGAGGACCAGTCTCGCCGCAACTTCGAGACGGTCTCCCAGTTGGTCACTCCCTCCGATCCGCTCAGGAGCCCTCTGCTCATTCACCCTCTTGCGCAAGAGGCGGGCGGCGATCCAACGCACACGGGAGGCAAGTTCTGGGCATCGCAGAACGATCCTGAGTGGCAGACCCTTGCCGATTGGGTCCGCAACACCTCTCCTGGATCGGCCGCGTCGCACGCGACTTCTCGTTCCGCCGCCTCGGATCCCCTTGATTTCGACTTTTTCAAAACCAGGGTCGAGCTGATTCTATTGAAGGAGCGGCCGGGTCATGCCCGCTGCTACGGTTGCCACGCGGAAGCCAACAGAGTCTTCCATCTCGAAAGATTGTCACCGGGAAGCGCGAATTGGACGGACGAGCAATCGCAACGCAACTTCCAGAGCGCTCTTCAGCAGGTTGTCCCTGGAGATCCCACTTCAAGCAGGCTCTTGATGCATCCGCTTGCTCCTGAAGCAGGAGGAGAGCCCTTCCATTCGGGCGGTAGGCAATTTCAGTCTCAGAACGACCCCGACTGGCTCACCGTGGCCGCATGGGTGCGCGGCTCTAAAGCAGGAACTGCTTCCGGGGCTCTGCCGGCGCCTATGGCGCGCATCTTCATTACAAACAGCGCCGGGGATACGGTGGATGTCATCGATCCCGTGACCAACAAGGTCGTGCAAGTGATTGGGGGCGTGGAGTTACCGCACGGCGTCAACTTCTCTCCCGATGGGACGCGCGTCTACATCAGCAATGAATCGGAGAGCGTGCTCGATGTGGTGGATCGGAAGAGCGGAGAGATTGTGCAAAAAATCCCTCTCAGCGGTCATCCGAACAACATCGCCATCAGCAA
>JBARRP010000226.1:0-6341 GCA_049644285.1 Candidatus Acidiferrales bacterium
AGTCAGCCAATATCTTCGCTGTCCGCGGAGCTACCGCTACCGGTATCTGGATGGCTGGCGGGAGAAAGAGACGCGTGCAGCAATGATGTTCGGTCGCTGTTTCGAAAAGGCTCTCGGTGCGTACTTCTGGCGGGAAGACGCCACGGCGGTGCTCTCCAAGGAATGGAGCACTTTCCGCGACACTCCTCTTGAATACAGCAAGGATGATTCCTGGGACCGGATCCTCCATCAAGGAGTCCATCTGCTCGAAAAGTTCGCGAGGGATGATCGTATTCATGTTCCGCGACCAAAGAAAAATCTCCAGATCAAGATGGTCGAACTCTCCCGGGAGGAAATGAATTCGTTGCCTACCTCGACGCCCTCGGGGAACTCGACGGCAGGCACTGTTTAATTGACTGGAAGACCACGACGAGCCGGTACTCGGAAGAGCCCCAAGGATTGCTGTCCCTCGATCCCCAGTTGATTTGCTATTCCTGGATCAGCCGAATTTCCGAAGTGGCTCTGGTCGTGTTCGTGCGCAAGCGGTCACCCGAGATTCAATATCTCAGAGCCTCGATCTCTGAGGAGCGACGCCGGGAATTTGGTCAACTCGTCGAAACAACGATTCGCGAGATCGAGGCGGGCCAGTCGCTCCTCACAGCGGGATTCGCTTCCCCCAGAACGGTTGCGTGAGTTGTCCGCACCTGGGGCTATGCCTCGAAAATCAGGCGCTCGTCACGTCCAAGCTTATCCGTCGACCAGGAGCCAGCGACCTTGATTGGCTTGACGAGCTTACCGATTAATGGGCAGCCGATGGAACCGAAGCTCGACCGCCGACGGGCCTTGTTCGTTCTGGACAAGATCGATGGGATCTTGGCTTCGCCTGGTTGAAATCAACCCAGAGCGCCCGGCTTTCCGTCGACAGCCACACCCCAGTTTCGTTCAGTTGCACGACTGCACCATTGAAACACAGGTTCGAGCGTCCGGTTGTGAAGGACACCAGCACCGGCACTGATCCGTCCTTCCAGCCATTCAGGAGGTCCTTCGCATCTTGGGCCGATGTAATCACGCCCCACGCCCACGCTGTTTTGTCGTTGACTTGGGAGAGGCCCTAGTTTGGCTCGCATTGTGACAGGTCCTGGTGGCGATTGCGACCCCGATTCTCATCTGGCTCAACTGGCAAAGGCCCAGGACCTAGGCCGCGGTGTGGGTCGCCGTTCGATACCGTGGGATGTGGTATGCGCCGAAAGCGACGACCCGCTGGCAAGCTTAGCCAGACGAATCATAGGCCCAGCGTGGGGCAGGCCAGAGCGATTTCTTACGGGTGGCGTATCGTTCGAGTTACTCTCTCGGGCATAGGGAGAACGGAACGGGCCTGTGGCGGAGCCGATCCCAGGGACAGGCTCAAAACCTGATTGACGCCAAGGTCCCGAGGGCGTACGTTTAGCCTACTGATCCTTCCCCGCAGTCGGGCAATTCCGTATGAGCGTCTACTCTATTCTGCTGGTCGCGACCGCAACTTTCGTGTTGCTCAATTCCCGAACGCCCAGGCTCTGAGGGTAGGAGGTCGGAACATGAAACGGATTGCAAAAAGACTCAGGAGTGAGGAAGAAGGCCAAGACCTGACGGAATACGCCCTTCTGTTGGTCCTGCTGGTCCTGGCCGCGATCGGCTCTCTCAGCACGCTCGCGACTGCGATCAACGGCGTGTTCGCCAACGCAGCCGCGAACCTGAACGCCACCTAACTGGCCTCGGGGCACCGAGCATGGCCCAGTCGTGACCCTAAGTTTAAGCAGTTCTCGAGCCCGGCTGACGTGCGGCACAGGATCTCGAGAGCTGTCCAGATGGAGAATTTCGACGCTACCGTGTGATTGGACGTATATTTCTCGTCTCCCCACAACAGCTCAGTGACGCGCAAAGTATGCTTTCCTCTCGTAAAGATGCGATCGATCTGCTGGCTCAGTGCAAAGAGGATGGTTCTTCGATGCTTGCTCTCGCATACTTTGGCGCCGAAGAGAGGCACCAGTTTTCTTGCAAAGTGAAACAAGTCTCGGCTGAAGAACTTGTCCTGTCCGGCCAATTCGCCATTGTCACTATTCCCCTTGAAGAGTCTGCGACCTTTGAATATTCGGAGACGCACGAAATGCGACCGCAAATGCTGGAGGTCCTCAAGAGGCTGGACTACTGCCTGACGATACACACCCCAAAGGTGAGGGTAGTTTTGGCGGTAGCCAGACCACTGTTCTAAGATTTGTGTCCAGACCGCCATCACGGATAACTACCCTCTTCGCACAGACGTTGTTCTTGCCATGCTGCTAGGGTCTGTAATACTTCCCGCTTGGGCATAGGAAATAAGCAATGGGTCAGCCGCCTAAGCCTTGGCCTCCGTATTCATACGCATTGACGGCCCGCAATCAGCAGCGGTACGTTTGCAGCCCTCGCCCCGATTCCAAGGCTGAGAGGAAGCAAGAAGCAATGCGTCTAATTCTTCCGGGCGCGGTCTGCCCGAACAACCTGTGTGCCGCCCTTGTCGTGCCGCTCTTGCACGACTCAAAGCTCGACTTGCCGACTATGTCTTGGGAGCTGGAGTGTCCCTTCTGCCACGAGGTCTTTCGCATCCCCGACGACGAACTTACTCAGAGTGAGGTCAGCCCCGAGTGGATTCAGCGTGCGATGCAAGCCCGAGACGCTCGTGCGGCGAAGTTGAGGCGCGTGCAGAAGTCCCGCGGCGGCGGGCCTCTCATCGAGCGATGACACGGCGACAGTCCGGCTGAGTTGCCGAGGATTTTCCTGGCCGCCATCATTTCATCCCTCAAAGGGCCCGAATGGGGGGCACGGACGGGTGTGTCATTCTTCGCTTTGCTTCCGAAGCCCTCGGACAGCCGGGAAGACACATTTCAAAAACGTGCTCGCATCAAAGATATTTCGGAACTAGAATGCCCCAAATGAACAATCCTCCCCGAATCGAGCCGATGAAGTTGTCCCTGATCCCGGAGCCATTCGATCATCCTGACTGGATTTTCGAGTTGAAGCATGACGGATTCAGGGCGCTCGCTTATATCGCTGACGGCAAGTGCGACCTTGTTTCGCGGAAAAATCACACCTACAAAAGTTTTCCGGAACTTCGGACAGCGATCGGTGAGAATCTACGCGTCAAGGATGCAATCGTAGACGGCGAGATTATCTGCCTTGATTCGAAGGGACACAGCGTGTTCAACGAATTGCTGCGTCGGCGCGGAGAGCCAAGGTATTACACTTTCGACCTTCTGTGGCTCAACGGCGAAGACCTTCGACAACAGCCGTTGTTGTCAAGGAAACGGATGCTCGAACGGCTAATCCGTTCTGCGAAATGTCCGCGCTTGATTTATGCCCAACACATCAAAGCTTGGGGGATCGAAATGTTCCATGCCATGTGCGCGAAAGATATTGAGGGCATCGTAGCGAAGCGGAAAAACGGAATCTATGTGACTGGCGAACGCTGGTTCAAAATCAAGAATCCGAACTATGCGCAGGCTGAAGGACGGCGCGAACTCTTCGATTCATTCCGGCCCGGCCCGCGACGGGCCAAGCTCCCCGCTGCTTCGGTCGAAAAAACAGGATCGTAAAGGCCCGGCGCTTCTTCTCAATTCATATGGAGCGATTCGCCATGCTGCGCAAACAGATACAGCAAGTCCTGAATGGAGTATAGTTATGAATGCAGACGAACCCTGCCCAGTCGTCTTCTTATGCATGTCGAAGCCTACGGCTCCAGCAGAACCCAGCAAGGTCAAACGGATAACGAGGACGCCTCCCTAACTGCCAGTGGCAAGCTTCCTTTTGCCGTTCTGTGTGATGGTGAAGGAAAGGCAGAACAATCTGCTCGGAAAGCGGTGACCTTCTTTGAGAACCTGTTCAAGGGAGCTACTCCCCAGGAGATTCTCATTCACGGTACCTGGGCGCGTTGGATCAAGACACTTGACTCGATTCTATCGCGCTCGACGCAGAGCACGTTCGTTGGCTTGGCGGTCGTCAGAGGCCTCGCGGTAGGGGCGTGCGTAGGGAATTCGCGTGCTTACCTGTTCAGACAGGAGGCTGGGTGCCGCTGGCTGACGGAGGGAGCTAACGAGGCACGGCTCGGCAGCGGGAGTCCTTCCGCGTTTCCAATCCGCGAAGCGCTCAGCGCGGGCGACACGATCATACTCTTGAGCGATGGTGTGTGGCCGAACCTCAGTCCAGCCTCTCTGAATGAGATCGTGTTGCGCGTCGCTGCCCGCAAGTTCTCTGAAGTGCCGAACGCCTTACTGGATGCAGCGCGACGAACTGGGGCTGCCGACGACATGACCACTGTCGCACTGCGACTTCTCGAATGAAGGATCTGGTCGAATCGATTGCAAAAGCACTTGTAGATCATCCCGAGCACGTGCAGGTCAAGACCGTGGAAGGGGAACAGGTGACAGTGTTCGAGTAAGCGATGTGCGGCAGCGCAAAGACTTCAAGCCGGAAACTTTACAAAGAACAATACCGCAAAGGATTTCTACGCGGTTACGAAGACGCTTTCAACCGCAAATCTCGGTAAGCGACGATAAAAAGCAAAGCACTAAACAGGCCGGCGTGGCGCATAGCCATGATCTCCTTTACGCACGAGGGAGGAAGAGCTCTCGGCTGATCTCCAATCCTGGCAATGCCAATACATCGGCCATTCGAGGCAAACCGGACTCGCAGTAAGCTGTGCACAATTGGACAGACACGCTTCTTCTGATCCCATAGAGTGAAAATGAAAGGGTTTTCCAAGAATTCCCTTTGCTGGCCGGGGTAATCGGCGGCCGGCTACGGTGAACTTACCGGTGGCTCTCAATGTCTACTTTGGCACAGGGCGAAACCAAGCGTGATCAACAGGATCATTCGGCTCGACGGAACTTTCTCCCTCCACTCCCTCCCATCTGAGCAACTGACATGCCTTCGAGAAGAAGCAAACGAATTTCAATGATCCGTTCCCTGATTGGTTCGCTTCTTTGCGGCGCACTCGCTGGGTGGGCTGCGGCGCCAGCGCCCCTGCCTGGATCGTGGCGGGCTCAGGCGGAGGTTGCGCACGCGCCCGAACTCGACGCTGGCTTTCAGCTGCTTTACGAACTGAAGCCTGTAGAAGCTCGCAACCAGTTTGAGGCCTGGCAGAAGTCCCACCCGGCAGATCCTCTCGGGAGTGCTTCAGAAGCGGCGAGCTATCTGTTTGAAGAGTGCTACCGGCAAGGCGTCTTGACTTCCGAGTTCTTTCTTGACGACAAGCGTTTTCTGGGTGAGATCCCTCTAAAACCGGACCCCGAGCTACGCGTGGCATTCTTCGCCGCGAACAAACAGGCGCACGGCTTGGCCCAGCTCCGACTGAAGACAAACCCCGACGATACGAACGCCTTGTTCGCCATGACGTTGAGCGCGGGCCTCGAGGCCGACTATGCCAGCCTGATCGATAAGCATCAGCTCGAAAGCCTGAAAATGATCCGAGATGCTGATAAGTACGCCAAGAAGCTATTGGCAGTCGCCCCGGAAGCTGCGGATGCCTACCTCACCCTGGGGGCGGCGAATTACATCATCGGCAGCCTGCCGGCGCCTAAGCGGTTCTTCCTCCGGTTCGCCGGAATCCATGGCGATAAGAGCGGCGGCATACAGCAGCTCGAGGTCGCCGCCGCGCACGGCCACTACCTCCGGCCGTTTGCGAAAATCTTGCTGGCACTGGCGGCGCTGCGCGAGAAGAAGACAGAGGTGGCCCGCACTCAACTTACAGAGCTTGTCGCGGAGTTCCCGCAGAATCCGCTTTTTGCGAAAGAACTGGCCAGACTCAGTGCTTCTCCGGTTGCGGCTTCTGGCTGCTTCAAGTTGCCGGCGCTTGGAATTGATGACCTGCAAGGCGGCTATCGGCTGCCTCGTCTGGAGTTGCGCTTCAGTTCGCTGGTGGCGAGAAAGAAAACAGGCGAGGAGCCTCACGATGCCACTCGATGATCTGCAGAAAAACCAGTCGGGCCAGGGCGAGATTAACTGGGTGACTGCTTCTTTCATGGGCGCGTTTCACTTAGGGGCCGTCGCGGCCCTATTCTTCTTCACTTGGAAAGCTTTTTTTGTCGCGATCTTCTTGTGGTGGGTGTCGGGGAGCCTGGGAATCGGCATGGGTTATCACCGGTTGCTGACCCATCGCGGTTACAAGACTCCCAAGTGGATGGAGTACTTTCTCACGGTTTGCGCCACTCTCGCCCTGGAAGGTGGCCCGATCTTCTGGGTGGCCACGCATCGGATTCATCATCGATACTCCGACCACGAAGGCGATCCACACTCCCCACTCGATGGCAAGTGGTGGGCCCATATGGGTTGGATCCTTGTCGGGAAATCCATGC
>JBARRP010000227.1:0-5596 GCA_049644285.1 Candidatus Acidiferrales bacterium
ACGGCCGCGTCCTTTGGGATCGTATGCGGCGTCTCCTCAACCGCTGGTTGCCTGTGCCTACTGTCTGTCATCCCTATCCCCTGCGCCGCATGGGCGTCGTCACCTAAGGCAAGAGCCGGATGCGGTAACTCCGCTCGTCCGGATCCGTGGAGGGGGTTGTGAGCAATCATGATCCCTACTCCGACTTCCTGCCGGGCCTCTTCGCCCAGCGGGTTGCTGCGCCCTTGCGCCCGATTTTTGACAGTTGCTCTTTGGTGAGTTTCTTGGCGCGGGCCTTTCCGCCCATCTTGGCCATTTCGCTGATACTCAATTGTTTCTTCTTTCCCATCGGCTTCCCTCTTTGCCCTATCCCTACAGGCAGGCATAGGATAATCCCTACAGGCAGGCATGTCAAGATGTCGTCTTGCCGGGGTACGCCGATGCCTGGCCGGGCTGCGTTCGCGGCTGTGCGGGCTTGCTAGCGCGTTCTTTCTGCTCGAAACAACATCTTGACCCCGCGAACTATCTGCCGTGCCTGTTTTGCGTTGATTCGCTTTTCGTGCCGTTCCTTCTCGACGTACGCGGCAGCGGCTATGATTTCCGCGTCCGCCAGTCCGTTCATTTCGCTCAGAACAACGTGCTGAACTGGCTTCCCGAGCAACCACGGAAACCGCGCTAGCGTCTTGGGGCGCGATTGTATGGCGCCTAATGCCCGTAGCGGATCTTCCCCGGCGAATGTAATTAAAACTTCTGCGACCTGCGCAAACCGCATCATCCCGTAACGTCCACGACGGCTCTTGTCAGGGAACTGTAATTTAAAAATAGCATCCGCTTGCGCGTCGAGAATGGGCGGACGTCCTTTTTTGCGAACGTTCGCAGAAAGCGGTTCCTCGCTCATCGCGTCGCCCGCTTGAGGTAGGAATCGAGCCCCGCAGAACTGAAAAGCAATTTCCGTCCGACGCGGCGCGTGAACGGGAGCCTGCGATGGTTGCGGTACAGATAATCCTTGCCTACTCCCATCCGTCCGGCCGTTTCCGACACGCTGAGGAGTTCGTCCGGCCGGCTCTCGACCGTGGGGCTTGTGAGTCGCGCGAGCGCCGTCACCCGGATCTGCTCTATCTCACCGAGCAAACGCGGCAGTTCGGCTGGCGCCAGAGTCCTGGCCTGCAACAACGCGGACTCGAGTTCAGGTCTCATTATTTCCGTTTGTCCTAGTGCCGATTCACCATTGATCCGTTCTCGGATCCGAAGCGTCCACTTTGGTCTCGATTTGGTCGGGTTCGGTTTCATCCACCTGGGCATCGAGATAGGCCTGCGTGACTCGCAAATGCCCATTGGCGTCGCGTTCCATCTCGCCACGATCGATGTAGCGCTGAATCCGTTCTCGGGTCTGCGTCAACACTTCCAACTGTAGCCGTTCGCCAGAATCTTCGGCTTCCGCGAGATGAATCATGATCTGTCGCTTCTGCTCCGCCGTCATGATCTGCAGCACCCTTAGCCACTTCTTCTTTTTGGTCATTGGTCTCCTTTCGGTTCCACTTCGGTTTGTACCGCGGGCTGGATGCGTTCGATGCGCGACGCGAAAATTGAGGGCAGTTTTGTGCCGTGTGCTTCGTAGACCTCAAGGCGCGCAAGCACTTCCGCACGATCGCCCAACTGCAGCGAGCAGGCGATATCAGCGACCGCGCCCCACGCAGAAATGGAAAATTCCTCCTGACGCTGGCGTGGGACTCCGTGTTTGTCCCGGTAGTCGTAGACGACTGCCAGGAAGAAGTTGGACACATCGCCACGCCCAGTTTCGGTCCTTCGTGGCCGCGACGCGACCGTTCCTGTCAAGATGACGGCATTCATGTTTTTGCCCCCTCCTCTGGAATCCTTCAGACTTCCTTAACGTCGGGCAGGCGCACTCGATCGCGCCAGCGGTGAATCAGCTTTTTGCATACCGGCGGACAATGAAACATCCTGAGCTGCTCCATCTCCACGCTGCCAGGCCAATCGCGCGTCGTTAGTTGCGCGAGCACAATGTCCGTCGCTCCGATTCCGATCACGTCGAAGATCCCAAGGCTTGCCGCCGCACGCGTACAGGCATATCCGGCGGCCTCAAGGATCGCCATGTTTCGGTGTTCGTTCCACGTTCCTTTGCGCTTGGGGTTCTTCATGGTTCCCCTGCGAGTCTGATGAGGCGAGCTTTCCTGCCTCCTCCGGGCGCCGGCGCTTCGGCTTGCTCAATCGCGCCGCTGAAAGTCATGGCGTTGATCACCCGCTCAGTAAGGCTCGGACCGTAATCCCACGCGCGGCTGCCACGCAGCACATCTCGCAACCTCAGCCACTCGCCCTTCGGCGCGTGACGATTCAGATACGCAATTACCTTGTAGGCGGCCTGCGCTTCAAAATTCTTTCCAGGGTTGGGTGCAAGAAGCAGACGAACACGTTCCTGATAACGCGCAAGCTCCCACGCCGGCTCGAGATCGGTAGCCAGAATTTCTTTCCGTCCATCGAACGCGGCGCAGATCACAGCACAGCGCAAGGCAATTTCAAGCAGCCTCGGATTGATTCCTTCGCTTTTTGCGATCTGGTTGCGCGCCTCCCACAGTTCAGGGTTTACCTCCGGCTGGAGAGGCAGAACCCCTGGCGAGAAAGCCGGCGTGCCGGTTTCCGGGCGGTACAAATATTCAAAATCTGAGGGACACTGCCCAAATAGGAAACGGTCATACAAGCCGGCTGTTGTCGCTGAGCCGAAGGCATCGCCAAATTTCTCTTCAACAATCCCGCCGACAATCGACACGCAAGCATTGAAGTTGATCGCCTTCCCCTTGGCGATGGTGAGGGGGTTGGAATTCTGGTAGAATAAACTATTCAGCACATAGGCAAATGATGCGTTTGTGATTTGTGCCTTCTCGAGAAGGTGGGAAAGCTCGTCCGGGTTGAACAGCACGTTCGCCCCGCCTCGATCGCCAATGGTTGCGAACAATCCCTCGGCCGAGCCGGCTTTTACGTCCACGATGACAGGGGGAATCAGGTGATCGATGCCGAGCAGGTGACAGCTTCGCTTGACGCCGACCGATTTGCCGCTGTGGACTTTGCCCACGAGCCCCGAGTAGATGTTCGTGCGGATGGCTGCGCTAGGCCGGGGCTCGACAAGCTGCGATGCAGCGGCCAAGAGGGCCAACCACGCATAAGCAACTGGAAAATCGCTCAACCGCCGGAGACAAATCTCACCCAGGCGGCCGTCCAGCACCGTCTTTGGCATGTCGGGCACTGTCAATTCGTTGATCGACAGAGGTTCAACGGGTGCGCCTGGCGAGACATCGGGCAGCTCGTAGAAATCCTGAGCGGTGTGCTTCAGCAAATAATCGTCCAAGCCGACCTTCCCGTTCGGACCCGCCGGTAGCGTTTTAATCGCCACCAATGCGCCACGCTTCGAGAGAAACTGGGCGAGATCGTTTTCAGCTTGCCCAACATGAGGGTTCGATGCAGCATCGCTATCGAAGGCGAGGAGCACGCGGCGGTCTTTTAGGGCAATCGAATCAAAATCCCCGATCGGAAAGCTGGCTTCGCCGATGCGATCGCGCCAATTCCAAACACCAAATAACCCAATCGCGACCAGGCCCTTCTGCGACCCTGCCTCTGCCTTTTTTTGACCTTCGGTGACCGTAACGGGAAGGGAAACGTCCAACAGCTTTTCCCGGATGTTGAGCGGCACGTGGAGACGGTTGCGTGAATTCTTGGCCACCTCGTATTTGACGATGCGATTACGATCGTCGCGCCTTGGCGTGTCTGGCTTCACAACGACGAAGTTCAAGTCGGGCTTGTCGAGGTCGGGCGCGAGGATCGGCAACGCCAACGCCGGAGGGTCGAGATGCGGAAAACCGAGCATACTCATCACCCACTTCTGATCCGCCTCCACACTGTAGGCGCCCCACATATCCATCGTCCTTGGAGTTAACCCGCTGCGCTCAAGCTCGCGACGATGATGTGGCAACAGCCTGAGCAATGGCGTCGAGCCAGTCGTTGTGCTCATCCACTGCCCCGCAAGAGTTCCCGCAATGCTTCCGCCGCGGCGTTCACAGCCCTCATCTCTTCGCCATCGCCACCATGTATGTCCGGATGATGCCGCCTGGCCAGCTCTCTGTAGCCCGACTGAATAATCCGCTCCGCCCACGACAAGGACGCCTCTTCGACCAGAGCGCGACGTTCCAACTCGGCAGTGCAGTCTCTGATCGTCTCTTGCGCAGATTCGAGAATGAATTCCAGATACTCGGCGGGAATGGTCCGGATGTCCTCGCCCCGATATTTGCCCCAGCGCAGACACGCCGTCATCGGAGCGCCCGGTGACGTCAAGCTGCTTGTGTAAATAGTTCGAGGGTGTGGTTTTTCCAGTCTTCATTGAACCGACTGAAAATCGCATAGATGATCCGATCCACGCTTTCCACGTTTGTAAACACGACCATTGGCCGCGTACGGCGACGCACTTCGACAAAGCAGCGTTCGATGATGTTGGTCGTCCGCAACTTCCGCCACAGGTGTTGCGGAAAGGCCAAGAAGTGTAGCAGCTCTGGCAGGTCGCGTTCCAGCTGACGGACCATCGCCGGATAGCGCGAGCGCCAATGAAAACGGAATCGTTCAAAGGCCCGCCGCGCGGCCGCCAGATTCGCCGCCAGGTAGATCTTCTGCGCCTGGGCCTTGACCTGCGGTTGGTCTCGCCGTCGCACCTTCTCCAGAATATTCCGCATCTTGTGTACCCAGCAGCGCTGATGCCGTGCGCGCGGATAAACCGTCTCCAAGGCCCGCGCCAGCCCCGCGCAGCCATCGGTGATCACCATCTGCAAATTCTGGCCGTGCAACCCGCGCTGCCACAGATCGTTCAACAACCCCTCCCACCCCGCTTGGCTTTCACTCTTGGCCCGAGTGAAGGCCAGCAGTTCCCGGGTGCCATCTCGCCGGATCCCGTAGGCCACTAAAAGCAGGACCCGCTGCGGCCCAAACGCGCGCCGCACCTTTAGCCACACTCCATCCAGGATCAGATAGGCCCAGTCGTCCCCCAGCGGCCGATGGTGAAAAGCACGCACCGCTTGGTCCAGCACCCGCGTCAGCCGCGAAACGGTTTGCGCACTGACCGATTCGCCCGTCAGCACGGCCACCACTCGTCCCACTTGGCGGGTGGAAACCCCTCGCAAAAACGCCTGCCGGATCAGTTCCGCCACTTCCGGTGCCCGCCGCTCGAGTCGCCCGATCCAACGCGGCAGAAACGACCGCTGCCGGGTGCGCGGAATGCGCAAACGAACGATCCCTAGCGGTGTCACATAGTCCCGCTCGTAAAAGCCGTTGCGGTAATCCACCCGCTGTGCCGGCGGGGTTCGCTCATGCCACTTCAGTCCCAAGTAGTCGGCCATCTGCTGCTCGGCGTCGGTCTCCAACAACTTCTTCAGCATTTCCCGCGTCCGCCCCTGGAAATCGCCCCAAAAGCTCTCTTGCAGATCCTGTACAAACAGCTGAAACCGCTCTGTGGTATTCTTCACTCGCATCGGGGGTGTAGGCTCCTTTACCGGAGATTTTGTTGCTCGTCACAACAAAACCTACACCCTCTCTCTTTTTACACACTCAAAATTACGTCACC
>JBARRP010000228.1:0-14121 GCA_049644285.1 Candidatus Acidiferrales bacterium
ATGTTCTGGACCGTTCGAGGAGCGAACGCAATCCTGGCTCTACGCTGCTGCCATCTCAATGGCGAGTTTGAAGACTACCGGGAGGCACGTCGGGCGGCTTAAGCTTCCCTTGTAAGTCGCGCACCCGTAGCGCAGCCTTTCGTGGCACAGATTTTCAGTCTGTGCGCCTCGCGAGTATCGCGTCCGCTTGGCTCCGCCACATGCCGCCGCCCGCGGCAATTAGCTGGTAGGGGCGACGCTTGCGTCGCCCGGATGTTCGACGACCATAAGCACTATTTATTTGACCCATTTAGCCGCGTCGTGGTATTTGATTGGTGCTTAAAATGCCGCATCACGGATATCGACGATCAGTTTGTGCCCTCGCAGCGCGGCCCGGGAGTGTGCCGTCTCCGGCCCGTCTGACTCTCAGCGCACCCCGCCCAAAGCGAATGCTGGCCGCAGTCGCCGTAGCCATTATTCGAATTAATCTGCTCATTAGGAGCGGATAGCGGCCGGGCACAAAAGAAATCCAGTTCGAAATGCCAGAGGCCGTTATCCGAAAGGGATAACGGCCTCTTTCGTTTTTGGGCCGGCAGAGCCCAAGCTTGAACCAAGGAGCGCGACCGACATGGAACTCATGCAGCTTGAAATGTTCGTGGCAACCGTCGAAGAGTGCAGCGTCCACAAAGCTGCCGACCGGGTGTTTCGCACCCAGCCGGCAGTGAGCATTGCTCTCAGCAAGCTCGAGCAGGAAATCGGCGCTCCCTTGCTCGACCGCTCCCGCCGGCGCGATTATCGCCTCACGCAGGCAGGCGAAGTGCTCTACGAATACGCTTCGCGAATCCTCGGCTTGCGCAACGAAGCCCTCTCGATGCTGCGTGACGACCGCGGCGGGTGCACCGGATGCCTGTGCATCGGCGTGAACGGGGCCGCAAATCTGCGATGGATTCCCCAACTCGCCGACACTTTCAACCAGCGGCACCCCGACGTTCGCGTTGAAGTCTTGTGCGACCGCTCGGAGAAGCTCATCCGCGAACTGGTCGAACGCAAGGTCGACCTCGCACTCTTGTCCGCACCGCCCGAAAATCATGGGGCGAACGCGGATCTTGTGATGACTTCGATCTCCGGATTCGCGCGGGAGCGTTCCCTGTGGGTCGTGCAGCGCCGCGTCGGCCGTTCCCACGTCGCCAAGGCGTTTGAGGAGATTCTGCTCTCTTTCTCGAAAAGCGCGGCGAGCCGCACGAAACACGCACGACTCAATAAACAAAATGCGTCCCTGCGGAAACTGCGCGCCGAAACATCGGAACTCAACCGGGGGAAACGAGCCTGATGGAAGCAACCGCCACTGACGGTGTAGCACTCGGTGATGGGGTAACCGTCGGTGACGTCCTGTCGGCGCAGCAGCGGATCGCGCCATTCGTCCGGCGCACGCCCCTCGTCCGCAGCAACAGCCTCAGCGAGCGCTTCCGCTCGAATTTTTACTTGAAGCTCGAGCTGTTTCAGAAAACCGGCGCCTTCAAAGTTCGCGGCGCCTTCAACAAGCTTCTCGATCTGCTTCACAAGCAAAAGCCGCGCGGCGTTGTCGCCGTGAGTGGCGGCAACCATGGCCAAGCCGTCGCCTACGCTGCCCGCGCCCTCGGACTCAGGTCGCTCATTCTGATGCCCGAAATCACGCCGCAGAATTATCTCGAAGCAACCCGCGACTATGGAGCCGAAGTCATCATTGCCCGCAACATGGTCGAGGCCTTTGACCGCGTTCCTGGCTACGAAGAGCAAGGCTGGACATTCATTCACCCGTTCGACGACCTTCTCGTCATCGCCGGTCAAGGAACGCTAGGGCTCGAAATCCTGGAAGACGCCCCGCAGGTCACCGACGTGATCCTCAGCATCGGCGGCGGTGGGATGGCAGGTGGCGTCGGCGCCGCCATCAAGTCGCAACGCCCCGACGTGCGCATCTGGGGCGTCGAGACCCGCGGAGCCGACAGCATGGCGCGCGCCTGGACCGCTGGCCGCGTTGTCGAACTCCCCTCGATCACGTCGGTCGCGCACACCCTAGGCGCGCCCGCAGTTTCGAAGAGGACCCTCGCGCTCGCCCAGGAGTATCTCGAGTCCGTTACGGTCGTTTCAGATGCTGAGGCCATCTCCGCACTCAGGACTTTGCTCGAACGAGCCAAAGTGCTCACGGAGCCGGCTGCTTCTTGCACCCTCGCCGCAGCCGAAAAGCTGGGCGACCATTTTTCCCCCGATCACCACGTTGTGCTGATCCTGTGCGGCGGCAACATTGCCCTAGACGATCTGCTGCAGTATCAGCACCGCTTCGCAGCAAAAAATCCCTTGTCGGCGTGAAATGTCTTGCTTTCCCGGTTTCTCTGCGCTCTCTGCCTTCCTCCGTGTTCTCTGTGAAATGTTTTGCTTTTCCGCCGAGCCATTACCGCCCATAGACCAAAACGCGGAACGTCCCAAGAATAGGTGTCGGCTGCGGATGGGGCCGCTCTTTGGTGGGAGCCGGAGGCGGTCCAAAATCCGCCGTATCGACAAAGAGATTGTGCGTCTTTGTATCGAGCCCCATCGTTTTCGCCCCGAACTCGGTCTTGACCGTCTCGACGACGCTGAACTTATCCGGCGAGTCTTCGTGGAAGATGTGGATCATGCCCGCGCGGGTCGAAGCGAATAGAAGACTCGTCTCCGGCTCATACACGTTGGCATCCGCACCCGCCGTGATCGGGAACGACTGGATGACTTTTCCGCTGTCTGCATCCAGCACCACGAGCACCGCCGGCTCGCGGCCGGAACTGAACAGCCGCCGGTGCTCTCGGTCCATCGCGAGAGCTGTGGGTCCTCCAGCCGGTGCGAGCGGCCAGCGCGACTTGATCTTGAGCGTGCCGGAATCAATGGCGACTATCTCGTTCTTGTCTTCCATATTGACGTAGACAGTTCCCTTGCCGTCGGCCACGGCAAACTCAGGACCGCCGCCCAGATCGATGGTTCCCACTACGTTCCCGCTCTTGGCATCCACAACCGTCGCGTTCTTGCTGTCACCATTCAAGGAAAAGACCCGCTTGGACGCCGGATCATAAACAACGGAGTCCGCGTCGGGGGCGGCTTTCGCCTCGCCCACCACCTTGAGAGTCTTCCGATCGAAAATGATCACCTTGCCTTGGCCACCGTCGGTAATGAATCCACGGCCAAACTCGTCGGCTAACGCGACTCCGTGGCTCTGTTTCAAGCCAGTAATGTTGCCAACGAGCTTGCCGCTATCGGCGTCGATCACTTTGATTTCTGTGCCGTGCGAGAGGTACAAGCGGCGCGCAGAAGAATCGACCGTAATATAGTCAAAATATTCCCGGCTACTCCCCTCCGCCGCGCCGAAAGTATATTTGTTAAGGAGGTGGTAACCACCCGCCGGCGGATAGGCGACGGCGAGACTGGTGAGCAGCAGAAGCGCGAAGCACCCTGCGATGCGGCCCATAACAACTTCACGATCAAGTAGACGACCAAACAAACGATCAGATCGATTCATGGACATCTCCTCCCAATCACCGGCGTGCACGGAGTGGGCTTCAATACCGGCGATGGCTGTCAGCTCTCGTGCGGCCAGATGAATACTAAGTGAACCTGAAATTCAGATGAAAAGCATCCGAAGGGCTCGCGCCGCTCTGCCTGTCCCTTCGGACAGCTTCTTGATCTTACAGCTTGCGGCAAAACTCTGAGCCTTGTAGGTCGCGGTTTCAACCGCGACCTACCGCCGGCCGCGGCAGACAGCCTAGAATCCTCTTGTAGCTCGGGTCCCGGCGCAACGCTTTGTGTTGCGCCTGACCCGAGGAGTTTCACGTCCCATTCGGCAATTCTCTGCGGTCTCTGCGTTCCTCCGTGCTCTCCGCGAAATGTTTCATCCTTCACCGACTCCCAAGTGCCTCCGCCGGCGTTGTCATTCTGAGCAGTGAAGGGCGTCTTTTTGCAGTCCGGATGGCTCTGCGGACAATCTCACCCACTATTTCTTGCCTCCCACCCGTATTTTTCGGAAGGCGGTCGAAAGTTGAGAGGGGATAGAGGCGGAGAGAGGCCGGAAAAGAGCTGGCCGAATGCTCCAGGGTCTTTGACCTGGATTGCCCGACCCGGCAAGTAATCGAAATTGTCCGCTGCTTACTGGGGCCCGCTAGCTGTTCCCCAGATACATGACGTGAACATAAGTCCCCCGCCTTACGTTATAGGCGAGGTACCAGCCGATGTGATCGGGGTCGTCATAAATCACTACTTCGTCAGAATCCCAGAGCCAGTCGTTACAGAAGCCGACGTCGTACGGGGCAACGCCAAAGAAGAAGCCGCCGAACCAGAAACGGCCATGGCCTCCTCCCCCAATCCGGTACACATGGCCGCGGCCGAAGCCGCCCGGGAAGCGTCCATGCTCCCATGGATGATCGAGATGGTAGTGAGGATCGTTCGGGCCGGTGTCATGCCCGACCCACTTGTCGTTTGAATGAACGTGAGGGGCGTTCGGGTGTCCTTCCTTATCGACGAAGTTGCGATGTTCTTCAGGAGGATGGGCGTGATCTTTAACAGGCGCAGGACCGCGCGCCGGAATGTGCCCGCCACCCACGCCGCGACTGCTGCCTCCGTGACTCCCGCCACCCCGCTGCGCAAATGCGGGAACAGAAAACAACAACAATGTGGCCAGAACTCCAATCATCTTTTTCATGCCGCCTCCCAGCATAACACTCGCATTGCTTCGCATCTGCATTTCTATTAGAAACCGTTCACTTCTTTGGGTGAGAACTGCTCAGTGACGAAGACGCAACGAGAAGCTGCCCCTCGGCGCTGTCAACCGGCTCCAATTTCACCGCCGGCCGATGCTCGTTGATTTCATCGACCCTCGTCCGGAAGTAATACACCATCCCGGCCTCAGCCGCGAGACTGGCGGCCGAACCCAGTTGGGAAAGGGTCTTGAGAACCGATTGCCAAGCGGTGCACAGGTGATGATCGCCAGGATCGACCGGGAAGAAAAAATACGACTTGCCGTGGTTGGCCCCGACCCAGGCGCCGTCCAGCCCAACCTTGATGGTCACGCTTCCGATGTTGATGCCGGTGTTGCGCTTCTCTTCCTCGAACACATAGACCAGTGCCTTGCCGGATTCCGGCTGTGCGGGCAGGATGCTGATTCTTGTCCGTCTTCACATCGAATTCAACCTGGTCAGGGCCGCACCCGGCAGCAGCGCGAGCCACCGCCGCTTGGTCCTGCGCAAAAACCGGCGATGCCAGAAGCAGCAGAAGGAGTACGAGCATGCTTTTCGTCATGTTCACCTCCGGCACGGAACGTGGCTGGTCACCGATCCGAGCAACTCTCTCCGCAAAAAAAATCGACGTGCTTTGCGGCCGTTTGGTTTCCAGGAACCCTGCTCAAGATATCTCCGCCTCATGCCTCACGTAGGGCTGGCGTCTTGTCGTGAGCGCAGCGGAATCCATAGCCGGACAGCCGTCCCGCAGCTTGGTGGCATACACTTCAGTGTGTGCGCTGACCGCCCTCGCTTCATCTCAGTTTTCTCTGCGGCCTCTGCGGTTCCTCTGTGCTCTCTGTGAAATGTTTTGTCCTTCGCGCCGATCGCCGCGGCTCACCCTGAGCGGAGCCGAACGGCCGAGTCGATCCCTATCCTATGCTTCATCCAGGAAAAAATAGTGTAGGCTTTAGCGCGCTAAATGTCAGCTTGCATCCATGCAGCTAGGATTTGCCGAGTCTTGGGGGCTTCCATGCGCATGACCCGCTTCTTGATCTTGCATGTGTGCCTGCTTGTTGCTCCTTGCGTTCACGCTCAACAGGCCGCTTCCCTGTCCCCGCTCGTGCAGAAGTACGTGCGAGTGAGCACGCCAAGAGTGGTACTGGAGCACGTACGTGTCATCGACGGGACGGGACGGCCGGCCCTCGAAGACCAGAACGTGGTCATCGACCGGGGCAAGATCACAGCGGTGCAGCCGGGTTCGGATGCTCCCGCGGCCGACGGTACGACGGTTCTCGACCTGCGCGGATACTCGGTAATGCCCGGGATCGTTGGCATGCACAACCACCTTTTTTACGTCGCCCGGCCGAATCAGAATTTCGACTGGAACTGGGAAGCGCCACTTCTGGTGCCGCAAATGACGTTTTCTGCTCCACGGCTTTATCTCGCGAGTGGCGTCACGACGATGCGCACCACCGGAAGCGTTGAGACCTATGCCGACCTCAACCTGAAACGCGCCATCGAGGAAGGCCAGCTCCCCGGTCCGCATCTCGACGTCACCGGGCCGTATCTCGAAGGACCGCACGGCTTCGCAATACAGTTGCACGGGCTGAGCGGCCCTGACGAGGCGCGGCAGATGGTGGAGTACTGGGCGGATCGTGGGGTGACGTCATTCAAAGCTTACATGAACATCACCCGGGCCGAATCGAAGGCTGCGGTTGAAGCAGCGCATAAACGTGGGATCAAGGTCACCGGGCACCTGTGCTCGGTGACTTACAAGGAAGCAGCCGAGCTTGGCATCGACGACTTGGAGCACGGTTTTTTTGTGAACACGCAACTTGACCCTGACAAGAAGCCGGATGAGTGCAGCTCGAGCATGGGCGATTACACGCTGGGACACATGAGTCCCGATAGGCCGGAAGCAAAGGACTTGATTGATACGTTGGTGAAACATCATGTCGCGGTCACGTCCACCCTGCCGGTGTTTGAGGACGATGTTCCTGGCCGCCCGCCGCTGCGGCAGGCAGTGTTGGACGCGATGACGCAGCAAGCACGCGAAGCTTATCTGTACGCGCGAAACCGTCCGCCGAACAAACCGCCGCGGCATGACGGCGCCATGCTCTTCAAGCGCGATATGGAGTTGGAACGCGCATTTGCTGCCGAGGGAGGATTGCTGCTGGCCGGGCCCGATCCCACCGGCGACGGGGGAGTCGTTCCGGGTTATGGCGATCAGCGCGAGATTGAGCTCCTGGTCGAGGCCGGATTCTCGCCCGTGGAGGCCATCAAGATTGCCACCCTAAACGGGGCCATCTACCTCGCTGACCAGGACAAAATTGGGTCGATTGCTGCCGGCAAGAACGCCGATGTTGTCATCATCAAGGGCGATCCAGCCACCCGCATTTCGGATGTTGAAAACGTAGAGATCGTCTTCAAGGACGGCGTAGGCTATGACTCGCAGAAGCTCATCGGTTCCGTGAAGGGACGCTACGGCCAGTACTGACCGCCGGGGGCTCCCCGCCCGCCCTGTCATTCGGAGCGCCGCCCGCCGATGCCATAGACTTCAGTCTGTGCGCTGACCTCAATCCCTCCAGCCTCCAACCTCCAGCTTCTAGCCTCCAGAACAATCTCATCCTCGCTTCTTGGCTCCCACCCCATTCTTCGGAAGGCTGTGGAGGCGACAGAGGCGGAGAGAACGCGAGAAAAGAGCTGCCCGAATGCTGGCGATTTTACAATTCGCTCAGGCCCCACCCTTGCCGGAGCGAGGGTTGGCCACCCGGCTGTCCTGCTCAATTTCAGGGGGCAGCCGTCACGCCTGAGCTAATACACCTCGCCTTCCAGCATCCGCCTTTCACGTTCGAGTTGCCGTACCCTAGCCTCCAGCATCGGATTAGATTCCTTGTTCCCGGCCCTTTGGCTGTAGCAAACCTCAAGCTGCGCGTTTATATGTTTGAGTTGCTCGTAAATCTCCACCTTCTTAGCCTCGACCTCTAGTCGCTCGATTTCGGCTTCGATCTGCTCGGCTTCTTCATTGAGTGTTTGATATTGATCCCACCATTTTGCGCGGTCCGCTGGTTGATCGCCCATATAGCCCCCCACGATGGAGAGCCTATCGAACCCAACTTCCCCAAACAACCTCATTCCGGCCCGCTGTTTCTTTGTGCTCTTTTTCTCAACTTTCTCTTTGCCCGGCCGGTGCCCACTTATCCTGAGCGCACCGCTCTCTCCCCCGCCCCGTGCTGTATTGTTTTGGGGTGTGGTACAGCATCCGTTTCAAGGGCTCGCACCTGGCCGCGTTTTCGAGTGTCGAACTCCCAGACTGTGGCCGTTCCGGAACGCCCTGCGTCGCCTCTGCGCCTCTGCGGTAAAGGCCCCCAGCTTCAAAAACCTACTCGCAACACGAAACGACAATCGCAAAACGCCAACTCGATTTCTGCTCGCAACAAGAACGCACTCCTCTGAAGAAACGTAACAGCCGACGAGGCTGTTTCGTCCTGAGCGAAGCGAAGGACCTGCTCGCGTATACGGGCAGGTGGGATATACTCCGCCAACGCGGGGAACAGGAAGCAGGCGCCCAAACAAGCCTGCGGAATAAACTATGCTCGCCGGAAATCTCGCTCTCATGGTCGCAGCCCTATTCACGGGCGCAGCGTTCTACATCAGCTTCGTGGAGCAGCCGGCGCGACTTAGGTTGGACGATCGTGCGCTCCTCGCTCAATGGAAACCTGCCTATAAGCGCGGATTTGCGATGCAGGCTCCGCTCGCGATTGTCGGCTTCCTTCTAGGGGTCGTGGCCTGGCGGCAAACCGGCAGAGCGGCGTTCTTCGTTGGAGCGGTGCTACTGCTGGCGAATTGGCCGTGGACCGTGTTCGGCATCATGCCCACCAACAAGGCTCTCCAGGCAACCGACTTGGAGGATGCCGATCTGCGGACCCGCGCTCTGATCGTGAAGTGGAATAGACTTCATTCTGTCCGGACGGTGTTGGGATGCCTTGCGACCCTAGCGTTTCTGATCGCGCTTTCGTCAAACTGACCCGCGATCGCGCGGCCTCGCAGTTTGCAGCGCCACTAACATTTGCAGTAAACTTTTCGCTTCCGCAACCGCGTCGACGCTGGCCGGCGACCTGCGCGACGCGTCAACGGTTTCCATCTCCGAGGTAATTTGAGTCCATGCTAGTTGTGATGCAATCCCACGCGACCGACGAGCAGATTCGCGCCGTCTGCGAGCGAATCGAAGCGCTCGGCTTTCGCGCCCATCCTATCCCCGGATCGCTGCGCACGGCCATCGGCATCACCGGCAACACCGGCGCCGTTGATATTGGCTCACTTGAATCCATGTCCGGCGTGGTCGAGTGCATCCCGGTCAGCAAGCCCTACAAGCTGGTGAGCCGCGACGTCAAAGAGGAAAACACGGTCATCCGCGTTCCCACCCCTTCCGGTGAAGTTTCTCTTGGCGGTCCCGCGGTCGCGATCGTCGCCGGACCTTGCGCCGTCGAAAGCTCCGAGCAGGCCTTCGCTATCGCCGCCCGGGTGAAATCGGCAGGCGCGCGGCTCTTTCGCGGAGGCGCCTACAAGCCGCGCACTTCTCCCTACAGCTTTCAGGGCCTGGGCGAACCGGGGCTGCAAATCCTTCGCGACGTGAGAGAGAAGTATGGTCTCGGGATCGTCACCGAAGCTGTGGACCACGAGAGTCTCGACCTGGTCGAAAAATATGCCGACGTGATTCAGATCGGGGCGCGCAACATGCAGAATTTTTCGCTGCTCAAGCGCGCGGGGCGCTCGCAAAAACCCGTGCTGCTGAAGCGCGGCATGTCCGCAACGCTCGATGAGTTCCTGATGGCCGCCGAGTACATCATGGCCGAGGGCAATTACAACGTGATCCTCTGCGAGCGCGGCGTGCGAACCTTCTCGGACCACACGCGGAACACGCTCGATTTGAGCGTGATTCCGGCGGTGCAGCGGCGCAGCCATTTGCCGATTGTCGTGGACCCGAGCCACGGCACTGGACGCCGCAACAAAGTGCTGCCGCTTTCCCGTGCCGCCGTGGCCGTCGGTGCTGATGGCCTGCTGGTGGAAGTTCACAACGAGCCCGATCGCGCCCTCTCCGACGGCATGCAGTCGATCCTGCCCGACGAGCTCGATCAACTCATGATCGAAGTGCGCCAGATCGCCGGCGTGTTGAACCGCAGCCTCAATTGAGGATTCGCAAGCCGACGCTGAAAAACTATTCCAGCTGTCATTCCGAGAAGTCCGCCACGGCGGATGACGAGGAATCTGCTTTTTCCTGATCACTCGAAAAGCAGACTCCTCACTCCGTAACCCCATCCGGAGTGCAAAAGGCGCACTTCGCTCGGAAAGACAATGGCGGCAACCTTTTCGGCATCCTGTTGGAGAGTCTATGTGACAATCGAATTCGCGGACCCTCAGCGGCTGAAGCCGCACCGATTTGATCGCTTCTGCGGCACGGCTGAAGCCGCCCTGACGAAAACCGGATTTGCCACCCGGCTCTGAGTCGTGCCACAGGCTGTGAAGCGCTGGTGAAGGTGTCGTGAAAGTTCGACTCAACGCGCGCGTGCTGTTCATCGTGGTGCTTCTCGCGATCGTTACGATTCCCGAGATTGCCCTCGAACGCCGGCCGGCGTTTCTCCGCCCCGGCTTGCGGCTCTGCGCTTACGTGGGAAACACGCAGGATGGGACTTTGACTGTTGTCGATCTTGTCCGGCTGGCACCGGTCGCGACGATCCCGGTCGGCCCGGCCCCCAGCGGCATCCGCGCTCATCCGACACGCGCCGAAATCTGGGGAGTGAGCTCCGCCGCCGATTACGCCTGGGTTCTGAACACCCGCACGGCTCAAATGGAAGCAAAGATCCCCGTCGGGGGGTCGCCCTTCGCGGTGGACTTTTCTTCCGACGGGCGCCGCGCTTACGTGGCCGCTTCCGGATGGAATTCGGTGGTCGCGATCGATTGCGCCACCCGAGCCGTCGTCGCTCGCGCCCGGGTGGGGCGCCAGCCCTGGATCGCTCGCGTTACGCCGGATAGCAAGACGGTCGTCGTAACCAACCGCGACGATGCTACTGTCTCCTTTCTCGACGCTGGAACACTTGCGACTCTTGCTCTTGTGCGCGTCGCCGCCGCGCCGGAACAGATCGCGATTCTGCCGGACGGCTCGAAGGCTTTTATCCGCGCGGGAAGCGGAGCGATGGTTTCGGTCGTGGACTTAAAGCGAAGAGTCTTGCTGACGAATATATCGCTCGGCGGAAATCCTGGAGACTTGCTGCTGAAACCGGATGGCGGCGAATTGTACATTCCCTCGCCCGATGCTCACGGCCTGCTCATCCTCAACACGCAGACCAACGAAGTGGTCGATTATCTTCTTCTTGGCCTTGAGCCGACCACGGGAACTCTTTCTTCTCGTCTTGGCGTTTTGTATGTCTCCGATTCTGCCGCCGCTCGAGTTGTTCCCATCACGATCGATTTGCGGCAAGTGGCGCGGCCCATCTCTGTCGGACAGCGGCCGGGCGCTTCCCTGCTCACTCCCGGTGGCGACATGCTTCTCGTCGTCGACCAGGGCTCGAACGATCTCGCGGTGATTCGCACCCTCACGGGCGGGCTGATTACCCTGATCCCTGTTGGTCAGGGACCACGCGATCTCGCCGTCAAGGCATTCTGATACTTCTCGTTGTCGCCGAATCGGGTTGCTCACTGGACCGTGAGCGTGAGATTCAGTGACCTGGTCGCTCCTTGCTGCGTGCCCGTCGCGGTGAGAGTGTACGTGCCAGCGGGAGTTCCCCTCGCGACGCTTTGGGTCCCCGGCCCGCCCGCGCAAGACACCAAGAGCATCGCCAAGCTCAAACCAGCAGCGCGAAGAGAGAAGCGGGCTGGTCTTCTCCTGTAAAGAGCCATGAGGGTGAGATTCACGAATGCGAACAGCAAGAGTTTGATGGCAACCGGACTTAGACGCCAGTGAGAGTCGAATCGCTGAATGACGAAAGGCGGAGCAAGTGCGGTCGACGCTGTTGTGACGTCGAGGCTGAACGGTATCGGAGCGGCGCTGTTGACCGCGATTGGGGACGCTGATGCCGTGCATGCTGCCGTTGCGGGCGCACCTGCGCAGCCAATGGCAATGGAGCCGGTGAATCCTCCGATTGGGGTCAATGCCAAATCGTATTTTGCGGCCTGCCCCGGCCCGATTGTTGCTGAAGCCGAGCCTCCGGTTGCCACGGTGAGCGAAAAATCGGTTGCCGCGCCTGTTAATGCAACTGTCTGGGGACTTCCAGGAACGTTGTCATTCACGTTCATCACGCCGATGCGAGGGCCTGCCGCCGCGGGCTTGAAAACGACATTTACGGTGCAGGAGGCGCCGCTGCTGACATTCGCGCCGCAGTTGTCTGTCTCGGAGAAATCGGCGGGTTCGCCCCACCGAAAGAAATCCTGCTGAGCACGAGGACACCATCGCCGCTGTTTCTAACTGTTACGGCGGCTGCCGGGCTCGCGGTGCCCACAAGCTGGCCGGGAAACGCGATGGTGGCCGGAAAGATCGTCGCGGCTGCGCTCAGCGCCGTCCCAGCCAGCGAAATCGCTTGTGGGCTGCCCGTCGCATCGTCCTGTATCGTGACCGAGGCCGTGCGGCTCCCCGCGGACACCGGTGCGAACGATACGCTGATCACGCAGTTGGCCCCAGCGCTCAGCGCTGGCGGGCAGCTGTTGATTTGCACGAAGTTGCTGCTGTCGGGTCCCGTGATGGAAAGACTCGTAATCGTTAGAGTGGCGTTGCCTACGTTCGAGAGCGTCACGTTTTTGCGCGGCGCTTGCCGTTCCCACGGTTTGATTCGCGAATCCAAGGCTCGCCGAGGAGAGCGTAACGCTCGGAGCGACTCCGGTGCCGGAAAGCGATACCTGCTGGGGGCTCGCTTTGGAACGGAACCAAACTCCCCTATCCCCGGCCTGAGGGCGGCTCTCTCGCAGACTCTTTAGTCGGGTCGCTTCCGATAGGGCTCTGCGTTTCTCAGTGGAGTCCCGCCAAAGCAGGTGGAATGATGCGTTGCGCCAGAAATCTGTCGGATTTGTTCTTTCACTCATTCAGTATTTATACGTAATAAATTGCAACGGCCTTTTACTCTTTGTTATTGACATTGTTAATTCATGTTTTTAGTATCAGGCCCCTGTTCGTCTTCGCGTTCGAGTGGATCCTGATCGCTCTCTTCTGTTCTTCCACGGCGCGAACAATAGAAAAGGAGGAAGCGTTATGGCCAGCAAAGCAGTACCCGCCCCGATAGTCGGTGTGATGCCTCCCCCGGTTCGTCCAATTCTAGGCCCCCCCTTGCCCGCTCCGGTGGGTTACGCCGATGTACTCTGTTGAAAGCAAGCGGTCCGCAAGTGGACATGATGCAAGGTCACGAGCGCCGCTGGATTCCCGATCCACAAACCTTTAACTACATGGGGTTGAACTGGGGCGCGATCCAAATCATCCCAGATGGTAGCTGGAACGCAATTCCGGCCGGCCCCCAGTTCCCATCCAGAACAGACGGCACGTTGTTGAAAGGCTCGGGCCCGGCAATTTACGTCATGCAGAACGGTCAGCGGCACTGGATCCCGGACCCAGCCACTTTCAACGCCATGGGATATAACTGGAGTGCCGTTCAGAACGTCGCAGACAGCGATCTGATTGCCATCCCTTTGGGATCGCAGGTCCCCGAGGGTGGCACCGTGCGCCCCGCGTTCCCGATTGTTGCGTCCCAGGATGACAATTTCCCCGGATCCGGCGGTTTCATGCACACCGATGCCAGCGTTTACTCCTCAGGTCTACTCAAAGCCGTCACTCACACGTGGGAAGTAACCGACCTGCGAGGATTCAGAGGGGCCGTCGCCGTTGCACTCTTAGACCAAAATGAGAATGCGCTATGGGTATCGGCCACTCAGCATTTTGGGGTGGACGGAAGATGGATGGGCACATCAGATCGGACGGACAACTGGAGTGACAACGCACCGGCGGCGATCTTGCCCATCGTCCGGTACATCGCGATCATCCAGAAATGGGATCCTAACAACGTCTTTAATGACATCCAAGCATGGCTCGGCGGCACGGCAAGCGTGGCCAACGAACTCGGTCCTATCATCCAGGCAGTTGTGAAAATCGTCGCAGCCCTCTGACGGGTTCTCTCAGCAGCGGCGGGGGCGGACGGCCTTGGGTCAGGGGGCCTGTCCGCCTCTCGTCTCCACAGGTACTCCCACGCGGGCTGTTCCAGACACGCGGCCGCGCGCCAATCTCGTCGACAGATTTGTTTACCTACGACGTGACGAAAGACGGAAAACGTACTAACTGCGGAGTGTTAAGAAGAAGTCAGGACGAAGATCTCCTGTGCGTCTGATTTCAGGCGCGGTTGAAGTCTAAATCCAAGTGGCTCCCACAGACAACAGGAATGGCACTCCACCATAG
>JBARRP010000229.1:0-7803 GCA_049644285.1 Candidatus Acidiferrales bacterium
AGTGACGTAAGATGGGAACCATAAACGGATAGGCGCCGTCTTCCAGGAAGCGATTTATCCAGGATTGGAAACCGCCGCCCAATGTGAACTGGGTCCCGAAGACCTTGTACTCGCCAAACACAAGAAAGAGCAGCCCTACTGAAATGCGCAGTCCAGCAAGTACCATCGCGTTGCGATCTTTTGCTGCACCTGTGCCACGCATTCGACGGCCGCCTCCTTTGAAGCCAGCATCGGAATGATTTGAGTCACGAGAGAGGTCAATAGTAACAGGTGGGGTGATTGCCCGCGACGGTCTGGCAGGGCGGTCTTATGGTAGTTGGTGTGTGATCGTAAGAAGCCGCAAAGCTCGATCGATAGCTTTGATGGAACCCTTTGGGGCTTCGATCGAGGCTCACGAGGAAGTTGAAACATGGCGGAAAGAGCACAAGCAATGAACTTGAAAGACATCAAGGCAGTGCTTGAAAACCCGGCATCTGCTCCCGAGGCCAAAGAGCTTGCCCGGGAACAACTGCAATGGCTCGTCACCCACGAGGGACCTGAGCAACAGGCCGCCCGTGACTATCACGCAACCATTAAACCAGTAGGGCCTATGGCAGAGGCCGAGCCAGAGGCAGCCGACAAGTCGGCGCCATGCGGACCTCCCAATCCGGCCTTGGAAAGAGCTGTAAAGGTGACAAACGACCGGGCTGAAGCGGGGACCGATTATTCAACGGCGGAAGATAATCCTGCTGGGATTGAATTTCTCTTGGATTATTACCACAACCCATCCGAGAACAAAGGTCACGGATTCAATTATCTTGTGAAGAGGCACAGCCTTCTGTTGAAGAAGGCGGAGAAGTTTGGCGAGGCGTATAGGAAGATTCTGTTAGATTTTATGGCAGCCAACGGGTTGGGCCTGAAGCCCAATCTTGAGAACGTTCGAATGTACGCTGGAACCGAGTCGGCGAAGTATGTCGGTATGCGGCGGGTCGCCCAAGAGTTCTTGGAAGGCTGGCAGAAAACAGGGCGGAAAAAACCGAAGAGGAGAAAACGCGGTGAGCAAAGAAATCGAAAAGCGGGCTGATTCCAGCTAAGTTGACTCCTCGATACGTAGGAGACCCTGCCACGACAACATGACTTCCGAGTAGCCCGTTATCCGGGAGTAATCGTCATAGAAAAAGGTACCCACGCAGCCGCACCAACGCAACCTTCAGATTGTTCCAGTTCGTATTTAGGTGTGAGCCACAAGCTTTGTTGTCACACCCAATGTGGTTAGGTTTCGTCGACCAGCTTTAGGCGTCCAGATCGGCATTTCCCGGTCTTGACCCGCCGAATCGTTCCTATAGGTCGCAACGCTAATCGCGGATTCGGCGTTATACTCAATTGCGCTGGCCGATGAGCCTCGGGCGTTGACTGCGAAAGGGTCTATTTCGGGCGGGTGAACAGGCCCAAGCCGCACCTAGACTAGTTGATGCCCGGGATCGAGGACTTCCCCAGGAGAAGAAAAATCATGATGATCGGCGAAAGACTTCGAGCAATTCGGGAACTGAAAAAGATGTCTCAGGGCGACATCAAGAAGCGTACCGGCCTTCTCCGATGCTACCTATCTCGCGTAGAAAACGGCCACACTGTACCAGCTATCGAGACGTTGGAGAAATGGGCGCGGGCTTTAAATGTCCACTTGGCTCAACTCTTCTTGTCGGACGGCGCCCCAATGCCGAAAAACATCCTGCCGCGCTCAAAGAGAATCGACACATTGCCCCGTGGCACGCAGAACCGCGTTCTACGAATCGCCAACACGGCGGCGAGCTTAAGACCACGCGACCAGAATTTGCTGCTGTCAATTGCTCGAAAGATGGTGCGTTAAAAAGCTTAGTTCTTTTCGAGTCCGGCTGAGAGCTTCAATTCGAAGTCCGATTGACGTGCTTTCCCGCGACCTCCCCAGTCTGAGCTTACGTCGCTTTAGATAAGTCTATGCGGGCGCACAACCGTTCGTCTCCGATGGTCTCATCCCCCACGTAATCGTAAACGCTGAAGAAGGCGGCCAGAGTGTTACAGGGGTCGAGTTGTGCCGCCCGCGCCAATTTCGCCGCTTCCAGCGGTGAATCGGCGTCTAGCTCGATTTCCCATACAACGTGGTAAGTTTTCATTCGACCATCCTTTCACTCACCCGCGCGGAGGATGCTAAATGTTTTTCAGTAGCCCAACGAACCGGCCAGCTTTCGATTGCTTCCTTTGGCGTGCCTGGCGCTCCGAATCGGGCTAGGTGGCGTTCAGGTTCGCGACTGCGTTCGCGAATACCCCGTTGATCGCTGTCGCCAAGGCGCTTAGCGAGCCAATCGCGGCTAGGACCAGCAGGACCAACAGAAGAGCGTATTCCGTCAGGTCTTGAGCTTCTTCTTCCCTCCAGAGCTTCTTCATGAGCTGCTTCATGTCCGTACCTCCTAAAGCATTTCCCCCTGGGAATAGAACATGGCAGAGATGGCAGTTCTCAACCGCCGCTTTCTGCCGACACGAGGCAGCGGCCATCATCCAGTCTCTTGAATGGTAGCTGTTCAGAACGAACAGTCCTGCGGGGGAAGTAACTCTACCAGACGGCGATAACGATGTCGAGATATTTGCTCATTTCTAACTGGCCTCGAATGGATAGTCGGGGCGATGGAGATGCCCATGAGAGATGGCGGTCCTGCATTTTATCTATTCTGGATATGTCCGGGCGAGCCGGTCGACCAGCGCGCGTCGATTTTCCGCATAATCTTCTCAGCCGTCGCAATCGCATCCGCTAGCCCGTCGTTGCGTCCGACAGCCGGACCGAGCGCTCGAACTCGGCGGGTGGAAGATAGCCCAAGGCCGAGTGCGCGAGGCAAATTTTCGGATGGCCGCTTTCTCGATTTCGGCGACGGTCTTCAGGCCTGCTCGCACACGTTCTTGACCTGCGCCGAAAAGGCTCGCTGGCGATGCCGAAAACATGGCTGTGGCGATCGCGCTCTGCTTGATGAATTCTCGGCGGTCGATTCGATTTGGCACGTTTTCGTCCCCTAGACCAGCGCACCTCGCCCGACACCGTCGCCATAACCCGGAGGCCCGCCGCCGCTAAGAGACTAAGTCGGTTTGCTGAGAATAATTCCACCGGGCTGCGTTAATTCGGTGCTGAGGGTTGAATCTAGTTACGGTCCCCGTACCCGTGCTTTTGGCGGCAGAGCTTACAATACGTTGGCGATTCCGTGTTGTCTATGATGTGCTTTGCTGGCTTGAGCGTACGCAGATAAGCGTAAATCGCTTTCAAATCCGGGTCGGTCATGCCCTTGAACCAGTTGGGGGCATGATACGGTTGAGCCTGCGCATGGACGCGCCCATGGGAGGAATTATGCGTCAGTTGTTATTGGCCACTCTGATGGGATTGGCGGCCACAACTCTGGCAGCGCAGGACCCGGTCAAAGTCAGTCCGCAAGATTACAAAATCGAGATCGAGAACAGTTGGGTGCGAGTCTTGCGAATGAAGCAAGGCCCTCACGAGAAAGCTCCCATGCACGAGCACCCCGCGTCTGTCGTGGTCTATCTTACGGATTCCCATCAGAGGATCACCGGCACAGATGGTAAGTTGCAGGAAGTCACGCGAAAGCCAAGAGAGGTTGCGTACATCGATGCGCTCAGGCACGTCGAGGAGAACCTCTCAGACAGAGCGCTGGAGGCGGTCGTAGTCGAATTGAAGCCCGATGCGCCGAAGTCCACGTCGTCGCCGCATACGCTTGATCCAGTCAAGGTGGACCCCCAGTACCACACCGTACTTTTTGAGAATGAACGTGTGCGGGTGCTCCGCACCGTTCTGGAGCCTCATATCAAGAGTCCGATGCACGAGCATCCCCACTATGTGGTCGTGTATCTGACCAAGCTGCATACGACAATGACGCTCGGAGATGGAAAGGCGGTTGACAACCCGCGGAGACCGGGCGAGGTCGCTTGGCGCGACGCGATGAAGCATGTAACCGAAAATATTGGCGACCACGAAGCCGTCGAAATTCAAATCGAGCTAAAGTAAGCATGCGTCTCTTGGGGTACAAGCCAGGGACAGCTAAACAAGATCGGCGCTCCGAGGACAATCCGGGCTCCCGAGCCGGGATGCCCCGGAGACTGCGGGGTCTCTTACCAGGACAGCTTTAACGCGAACTGGATCTGCCGAGAAGTCGTATTGGTCAACGTAAAGACGCCGGCGGTACTGCTCAGATTTCCAGCCGCGTCCATGATGACTCGATTGTCGTTCGGAGACGTGAAATTGGGCCGATTGAAGATATTGAAAACTTCCGCCCGGAACTGCACCTTGAACGCTTCCGAAACCTTCCGGATGGGAATGTTCTTGAACAGGGAAAAATCCATATCCACCAGTCCCGGACCGATCACCGAGTTGCGCCCTGCATTCCCGAGTCGAGTACTGGTGCTTGGGGCGGCGAAGCACTTCAGTTTGATGTAACCGTTGGCATTCTGGGGATTCACGGGGTTGCCGCACCCTGGCCCTCTGACCCGGTCGGGATACTGAAACGGGTCCGTATTGGTCTCCCCGAGCGGGTCCCCGCCAACGAGCACGGTAAACGGAGTGCCGGATTCTATTGTCAAGATACCCCCGGCTTCCCAGTTGCCGAGTATCGCCTTAGCAGGACCTCCGAAAGACGCCGGCGTAGGGATGTCCCATACGTAATTCGCCGTCAGATTGTGCCGCATGTCCTGGTCGGAGAGGCCGCGCCTGCAGGCCGCGCAAAACCAGAGCAGCGTCGAGATTGAATTCCGGAACGGATCCGAGGCGACCGAACCGCCACCGGTGTCAATATTCTTGGACCAGGTATAAGAACCTCCAACCTGCAAGCCATGGCTCATGGCCTTTTTGACTTGGAGCTGGAGCCCATCGTAAAAGTAATTTCCGTCAAACAGGGCCATCTGAGTGCGGCCCATGAACTTGTTGACGATCGGCGATCCAGGCAGATTCTGGCAGGTATTGATCACGGAGCCCTGAGGACTCATGACGGGCACGAGTGGAGAGGCACACGGCCATACGAGGCCTTGGGAGGTCTGTGTCGGTAGAACCATATTGACGTCGTCCGCCTGGAATCTCATGTGCACGCCGCGCGCGCCCACATAACCGACCATCAACGTCGTGCCCGGGGTGAGCTGGCGCTGAACGTTGAAGTTCCACTGCATTACGTAGTTACGCTTTGGTTTGAATTCCATAATGTAGTAGCGGTTGCTCTGGTTTTGTTGAGCCGTAAGGTAGCCGCCGCAAGGAGTCGAACAACCAAGTACGAAAGGATTCGACAAATTGCTCTGACTGAACGTAATGTCGAACGGAAAGGAGCCATCCACCCCACTCCCCATTTCAACCGGCAGGGGCAGCACATCAAAGATTCCAAAGCCCCCTGCTACCGAGGTCTTGCCGCTCTTGAACGGATCCCAGGCAAACCCGACGCGGGGCTCAAAATTCCTTTTAGTCGGATTCAGGATATATGGGCTGCCCAAAAACGGTTTCGGCCGGTTGCCATTCAACACGCGAAGGTTCGCAAGCTTGCCATCCGCCTCGGTAATGACGCTAGCCATTTCGTACCGCACTCCCCAGTTCAAGGTGAGATTCGAGCGCAGGTGAGTGTCATCCTGGAAGTAAGCCCCGAAAATCGTCTGGCGGACCCCTCGCCCCGTCACCTTACCCGGCACGTCAGCATTGATAGCGCCAGATCGGTTGGTCAGGAAGTCTGACAAGCCGGTGTCGTTGCTGCCGTTGCCGCTGAATATGATTTGGCCGCCTGGGAAGTCCGCACCAAACGTGTTCCCTTGAATCCGCTCGACGTTGGCGCCGAATTTCATGGAGTGCTTTCCTTTGGCATAAAACAAGTTGTCATACGCCTGCCACGAATTCCAATGGAACTTGAAGGGAGCCGCCACGTCCAGGCCTCCCGTGTAGCCTGTGAGGTTATCCGAGTTGATGACGACATTACCCACCGTGGTTCCAGGTATAAAACCAAGACCTGTATCAGCAGCCGCGGCCTTGAGAGCCGTCGCACCCGAAGGGGATTCCACATTGTCACGATTGAAACCCACACGGAAGGAATTGAGTAACTGGGCTGTAATGACGTGGTTCTCTTCTATAGCTACCATCTGACGGAACATCGGGTTGCGAATGAGCTTGGTTGCATACTCGTCGGGCTCGCTCTGTGACGCTTTGTCGAACAGGTACGTGACGAAGATCCGGTCTTTCTCCGAAAAGTTATGGTCCGCCCGGATAATGAAAAAATTCTCCAGCGTGTTTTGGAACGCCGGGAAAACGAATTGTCCCGAATTACTTCCCGGAGGAACGGGCCGGTTCGGCAACGGGATCAGTAATGAATTTAAAAATTTTGTGGCATTTGGGTCCACCTTCACCTGACACTGATTTGCGACGGAGGTTGGCGCGCAGCCGTCTGGGAATGAGCCGCCTTGGACGTTAAGGATCCCGTTGCGCGCGTCCTGCGAAGGCACGTTGTCAGTGATCGTGGTGCCCAAAGCCTGCTTGACTCCCTCATAATCGCCGAAAATGAAGGTCTTGTCTTTTTGAATTGGCCCGCCAGCCGAGGCTCCGTATTGGTTGCGGCGAAAAGGCGGAACCACCGCGGGGTCAAAGAAGTTGCGCGCGTCGAGCGCGCTGTTGCGAAGAAATTCATAGGCGGTGCCATGGAACCGGTTTGTTCCCGATTTGGTGACTGCACTGACAACGCCGCCAGAGGTGCGTCCGTACTCAGTGGAATAGTTTGTCGTCAGGACTGAAAACTCCGCCACCGCGTCCGTGCCCAAATTGCCTCCGAGCACGCTCCCCGGGCCCGCGTTCGCATAGTCATTGATATTGACGCCGTCGAGGAGATAATTGTTTTGCTGGGGACGAGCGCCCGAAATCGTCAACTCCAGACCCAGACCGCGCTTCACCCTATCGCCGGCATTGATCGGAGGCTGGTCCTGAGAAAAATGCACTCCAGGCTGTAAAGCCGCTAGGTCAGTCCACGAACGACCGTTGAGCGGGAGCTCAGCAACCGTCAAACTATCATTGACTCCGCCCAGGGTTGCGTTGGCGAGGTTCACCGTCGGAGCCGCGGCGTTCACCTCGACCATTTGCGCGGCCATGCCAACCCTTATGTTGAAATTAAGGACGAGTTCCTGCCCAACGTTCAGCGTGATTCCACTGCGCACCTCGGTGTTGAAACCCTTAGCAGAAGCGGTGAGTTCGTAAGCGCCCGGCTGCAGGTTAGGCACGGTGTAGAATCCCGCGCCGTTAGTGATAACACTCTGAGTGCGACCGGTGGCCACGTTCTTGACCGATATGTTCGCACCCGGGACAACGCCGCCTGACGTGTCAGCTACAGTGCCTGACACGGTGGCTCCCACGATCTGCGCCGAAAGCCTGGCCGGTAGACCAAGGTGAGCTGGTGCCACCAAAAGCAGAACATAAGCTGCTAATCTCAAGTTTCGCCGATGTGGACTCATTGGCCTGCCGCCTCCTCTCTTTTCTATTTCATTGCATTTTCACGCCGAGAACGACTACTCCCGAGTGCATGACAATGGTGATGGATAGAGATTTTGCCGTATATGGCGGTGCAGAACACTGCTTAAGCTGGCATCGAATTCTCTTGAAAGGCATGAGCAACTTCCGATTTCAACTTATCGTCTTTGCGCAAAACCATATGCCAGCCAGCCTCTGGTGTCAAGGTCGTATCACGCATGAACAGAGGCGATGCATATCTTGGACACTCTTATCGCCGATTTCAAATCGGAAATTCGGGTCAAGATGTACTCGTAAAATTGATAAGCCTTTTC
>JBARRP010000230.1:0-23226 GCA_049644285.1 Candidatus Acidiferrales bacterium
ATGTTCTGGACCGTTCGAGGAGCGAACGCAATCCTGGCTCTACGCTGCTGCCATCTCAATGGCGAGTTTGAAGACTACCGGGAGGCACGTCGGGCGGCTTAAGCTTCCCTTGTAAGTCGCGCACCCGGGTTGCACCACTCCAATTTCACGACATGTCGCACGAAAGGCCGTTTCGGGAACAAAAAAGTGTCACGAATGATGCGGACGAGAGCAATCAATTGACAACTCGATTCTGCGGGCCTACGATTTCCACCGCGTTTCGTTTCTGACGCTGACAGATCCCCAATTCAGTGTTGCGGATAACGTGGCCGTTATTCGACTCCGAAGGAGGTCGGGCAGCATGACCAAAACAATCTTGTATTTCGGAACGGTGGCGATCGCCATTGCGGTGTTGTTGGCCGGCTCGCTCGGCGGGAGGAGTGCGCGCCAGCTCACTGGAGAAGCGGTCCGCATCAGCAGCGATGACATCGGAGGGGTGGTCACTGGCGCGAAGGGGCCGGAAGCGGGCGTTTGGGTGATCACGGAAACGACCGATCTGTCCACCAAATTCGTCAGGATCGTGGTCACCGATGATCAGGGGCGCTACCTGGTGCCCGGCCTTCCGAAAGCGAACTACAGCGTGTGGGTGCGCGGCTACGGGTTGGTGGATTCTCCGAAGGTACAGGCCGCGCCGGGGAAGATCGTGAACCTGACCGCGGTGGTGGCGCCAAACCCGAAAGCGGCGGCCGAATATTACCCGGCTGTCTACTGGTTTTCGTTGGTTAAGGTGCCGGACAACAGCGAGTTCCCCGGCACAGGGCCCAAAGGCAATGGCATTTCGGAGAACATGAAGAGCCAGGGCCAGTGGTTACACTTGCTGAAGACGGATAGCTGCTGGTCGTGTCATCAGCTGGGCGACAAGGCGACACGGGAGATCCCCGCGAACCTGGGCCATTTTGATTCCTCGGTGGCGGCGTGGACTCGGCGCATACAGTCGGGACAAGCCGGTACCAACATGATTAACGGCCTCACCCAGCTCGGCTTGCAGCGGGCACCGGCGATATTGGCGGACTGGACCGACCGCATCGCTGCCGGCGAACTGCCGCCGGCGCCGCCGCGGCCGCAAGGTCTCGAGCGGAACGTCGTCATCACCGAGTGGGACTGGGCCGACCCCAAGGCATATCTCCACGATGAGATATCCACCGACAAACGGAATCCCACGCTCAACGCCGACGGCCTCCTCTATGGGGCTGCCGAGCTGAGCGCGGATTATCTGCCCGTCCTGGACCCAGTGCGCGACACGACGAGCCAGGTAAAGGTTCCGGTCCGCGATCCGAAGACCCCATCGACAGCACAGGACACGATACCGGCGCCTTCGCCGTATTGGGGGGACGAAGCCATCTGGCACAGCCAAGCCGTCGTGCACAATCCGATGTTCGACGAAAAGGGGCGGGTCTGGTTCACCTCCAGAGTCCGTCCAAGTGACAACCCGGCCATTTGCAAAGAAGGGTCGAGCAATCCGTCGGCGAGGTTGTTTCCGCTTGCGAGCAGCGGCCGCCATCTCGCTGTGTACGATCCAAAAACCAAGCAGGTTACGCTCATTGGGACGTGTTTCGGCACGCATCACTTGGTGTTTGCCGAGGACGCCAACGACACGTTATGGACCAGCAGCGGAGGAGGAGGAGGAGCGGTCGGCTGGTTGAACACGAAGATGTTCGATGAAACCCACGATGAGGAGAAATCGCAGGGCTGGACCGCGCTCATCCTCGACACCAACGGCAACGGCAAGCGGGACGCGTATGTGGAGCCCGATCAACCGCTCGATCCCACCAAGGACAAGCGGATCGCGGCGGCCTTCTACGGCGTCACCGTGAGCCCGGTTGACGGGTCCGTCTGGGGGACGGTATTGGGCTTCCCTGGCGCAATCGTTCGGCTAAACCCGGGATCGGACCCGCCAGCGACCGCTCTGGCGGAAATCTACGAGCTGCCATGGAACAACCCAAAGGCGCCGGTTCACGGCTACTCGCCGCGCGGACTGGACATCGATCGCAACGGCGTCGTCTGGACGGTCATTGCGAGCGGGCACTTCGCCAGCTTCGACCGGCGGAAGTGCAAGGGGCCGCTCAACGGGCCGACCGCAACAGGGCAGCACTGTCCTGAAGGCTGGACGCTCTATCAACTGCCGGGACCGAAGTTGAAGGGCGCCCCCGACGCAGGGAGCGCCGAGGCCAGCTACTACGATTGGGTGGATCAATTCGACACGTTTGGGTTGGGCAAGAACGTGCCGATTGCCACCGGCAACGGGAATGATGCGCTGCTAGCCCTGTTGCCCGATAGCGGGAAGTTCGTTGTCCTTCGCGTCCCCTATCCGATGGGATTCTTCGCTAAAGGGATGGATGGCCGGATCGACGACCCGAAGGCTGACTGGAAGGGCAAGGGGCTGTGGTCGACTTACAGTACCCGAACGCCTTTTCACGCCGAAGGCGGCAAAGGGACGACGAGCAAGGTCTTGCATTTCCAGCTTCGCCCTGACCCACTCGCGAACTAAACGGACTACAAAAAGTCTGTGAGGCAAGCTCGTTGAACCCATTCGTCTGAGGCCCGGGATTTGATGGTTTCAAATCGAGGTCCCGAAATCCGAGCGCAAGACACGCGGTGCGATAATCCGATACCATTCCCGCAATCAATCGTGGAGCGATCGATCGTGCCAGCGTTCGCCATGGGCTCCCGGCTGTGGCCTGGCGAGCGGTTCAAGCACAAAAGATACGAACTGAGTAAAAATGTTAGAGCTAGGACCATTCGAACAGTGGCTCATAGCGCCCAGAACTATCTTGTTCTAAGATGGGTTGTGGGCGGGAGGCTATAGGATCAATCTGGCGGAGGTCTTGCAAATACCTGGCGAGCGAGTTCCAAGTCAATTTGCGATGGAGGCAATGAGGAATGTTAGGCGAACATGAAGGGATAACAGTGCACGAGGGGGCCCCGGGATGGGTTGCGGCGGCGATCGTGTTGTTGGGTGCCGCGGCGGTGGCGGCTCTCTGGATAGGCTGGAAGGACTCCCAAGACATCCGATTGGCCCTGAAGGGTGGTAGCCAGGCAGTAAGTCGGGACAACGGCGCAATGAATCAGGACTACGGCAAGCGGCTCGAATCGGTGCAGCAGCGCCTGACGCAAGCCGAAAAGGCGACTAGCGACATGCAGGCCGAATTCAACGCGGTCAACCAGCAGTTGCGGATGACACAGGACGAGCTCAAGAAGGCCCGGGAGGAAGTCCATCGAGCCGTCGAGAACGAAACCAAACAAATCGTGGCGCTGGACAATGAGGTCAAGGGCGAGTTGGCCACCAAAGCCAGCAACAACGACGTCAAAGCCATCAGCAGCGAGGTGGGTGGCGTCCGCACTGGTCTCAACAGCACCAAGAAGGATCTGCAGATGGCGCGGAGCGAGATGGGAACGCTGATCGCGAAGAACCACACCGATATCGAGACGCTGCGACGGCTAGGCGAGCGGGACTACATCGAGTTCACGGTTGACGGCAAGGATAAGCCGCAGAAAGTGGGCGACGTCATGATCGAACTCCGCGGCACCAGCCCGAGGAAAAACCAATACAACCTTGCCTTGGTGGTGGACGACAAGCGTACGGAGCAGCGGAACCAGAGCGTAAATCAGCCGATCTTCTTTTACATGCACGGAACCGAGCAGCCGCTCGAGCTCGTGGTCAACAAAGTCGGAAAGAACAAGATCGTCGGCTACCTGAGTGTCCCCAAAACCCTTCAACGTACGGCCCCAACCGGCGGCTAAGCGAACTTTTCCGCTAACTGCTAGCGCTTTGCTGGACGTCTGATTGCGACTACCACCTGCTATCGCGACGACACACTTCGGCTAAGTGGACCGCGGTGGCATGTCGAGGAACGCCCGTGTCGCGTGCCAAAGCAGTTGGCGATTGCTACCCAGTCCAACAGCGTGGGTGGCGCCGGGAATCATGACGAACTGCCGGTCAGGATTCGGGAGGCTCTTGAAGAAATTGAGCAGGTCCTCCTCGGTGGCAATGCCGTCGTATTCTCCTCGCGCGATGAGCACCGGGGCGCGCAGCTTGAGTGGATCGACGATCGGAAGGTTGGTGGTCATGTCAAGGTAGGTTCCGGTCGGGGCAGTATCCCCGAATGGCAGCTCGGCATCGGCCACAGCGTCGGCCACGGCTGGGTCCGAGGTGCCGGGCTTGTCACGGGTGAAGATGCTGCGGACCATGTCACGGTCGCGCGGCCGCCGGTTGTGCGTGCGATAGTAATCGAGCGATTCGGCGCGCTTCGCCAGCGTGGGTGACCCTTTTCCGGTCCAGGTGAAGGACACCAGTACGAGACGGTGGACGCGCTCGGGCCGAGCCATGACGAAGGCGCCGGCACGCAGGGCACCCGAAGACTCACCGTAGAAATCAAAGCGTTCTTGCCCCGTCTCGCGCGCCACTACTTCGGCCGCAGCCTTCAAGTCTTCGACGCCGCTGGCGATGTTGGAATTACCTTCCGTGCGCGACGACCTGCCATAACCCTCGAAATCCATGGTCCACACGTCGAAACCACACTCGGCGAATTTGTCCATGAGGGAATATTCGCCATGTCCAGGGACGCTCAGGTCAAAAGCCGGCCGCGACGAGACAGAGGACCCATGCGCCAGAAACAATACGGGCAGCGGTGCCTGCCCCTGCTTCGGCGCACCAAGCCGCTTGCGGAACATGTAGAGCGAGACTTCGCCCTTCTTGGCCCAATATTCGCCAGTCCATGTCTTCCGGCTCTCGGGATTCGCCGCGTTCGGTGTTAGGTCGCTCCGTTGAGTCTGTGCTTTCCGTGTTGCACCTATCGCAGCAAGGCTGCCGGCAATTGTTGGCGCGGCACCCACTAGGAACGAACGACGAGACGGTTGGGTATCAGTAATGATCATGATTGCCTCCGCGATTCTTGAGATGTTTCGATCACGTCCCTTGGACCAAGGGTCGCAACTCTCGGATGTCCTTCGCGCTCTCAAGCGCGAGCACTCTCTCGATGAGGTTCGTGCATGCCGCTGAACCAAGGACGGGTGCCATCAGGTCGCGGCATTTCGCGACAATTTCGTCGCGCGTCATCGGGTTGTCGGCCGTGCCGCGCACTGCCTCGACATGCTCGCGCAAACGCGTTCCGTCGGCGAGCGTGACCTCCACCATCGCTTCCCGGCGCGGCAGGCGGTGTTCGAGTTCTTCGTCTGGGACAAGCTGCACCTTCGCGCGCTGGCGCAGGATCACGGGATCCTGCATGCGCGCCTTATCGTGCGCCGAGCGGAACGAGGCTGTCTTGTCGACCAACATCACTGCCATCATGTGCTGGAGGCAGATATCCGGCATTTCGCGGTTGTCCACGACCGTGGCTTCCTGCGTGGCGACCCTCACGGTCACCTGCTGCACCTCTTCCGCCTCGAAGTGGTGCTGCTTCATCAAAATTGCCAGCGCGTCGAGTGGCGCCTGGATTGGCGATCCCACCGTCCATTTCTTGATGTTCGTCCGCGTCACCTCGTAGCGCTCGCCCAGCTTCTCAAGCAGCTTCGCCGGGTTCGCCTGGGGCGCGTTGGCCAGAAGGAAATTGTCAGGGCCCGACAGGATGTCGTCGATACCGGTCCAGCCCGACTGTACCACCAAGGCAGCCGTGGCTCCGCTGCGTGCCGGCATGCCCGCGAAGACGAAGGCCTTCTCGATATGCTCGATATCGCGCTGCCACGCCGCGATACCGGACGATTGCTGTGCGGCATAATCGAGCACCCAGCGCATCTGCTGGGCGTTCAGACTCGCTGCGCAGCCGGCCGCCGCCGCGGCCCCGAAAACTCCGGCGATGCTGTGAGTGTCTCTGTGGGTCTCGGCCTGAAAGTCCACGCCTCCCAGGGTCATCGTTACACGGGGTCCGATGTCGTAGCCGAGCGCCACAGCGCGGAAGAAGTGCGTCCCGTCGATGCCGAACTGCTCCCCGACCGCCAGCGTGGCGGGCACGACTGCGCAGCCTGGGTGCGATTGCGATGGGGCGTGCGAGTCATCAGTCTCGTCCGAATGAGCAAGCATACCGTTGGTGAGTGCCGCCTCGATCGGGCCGCAGAGGATCTTCGAGCCAATAACCGTCGCAACCGGCTCCCCGCCGTAGCCGCGGGCGAGCCGGATCGCCGCGCGTCCAGGGGGCAGTTCGGAGCCTGAAACCATGGCGGCGAGGGTGTCGAGGACGTGCTGCTTCACTTTCTCGACCACCTCGTCCGGCAGCGCGTGGCTGTGGGCCTCGCCCATGTACGTGCTGAGCTCGGCCATGACTGAGCTAACGGGTTCCGCGGCCATCCCCGCCCCGGGTGGAAGCGCTGCCGCCGCTATGACCCATCCTGCGTGTTGCAAGAAGCTACGCCTGGTCACGATTGCACCGCTGCTCTGCACCGGCAGGTGCGCGCCTCGGTCATGTCCCATAACCGCTTCCCTTGCTCGTCTTCTTGCGATCACGTTGAGATGAATGCGCGGCGACAGCGGCGCCGGAACATTGTAACCGGCGCGGGCGAAAACTTGGACGCAAAATAGGCCCAAGACACGGCGGCTTTCGAAGAACAGCGCAGGGTTCTCGGGAATGGGCGAAGGGCGAGATTCTGCTTAGGCGGCTTTTGGTTTCGGAATTCTCTCCGGCCGCAAGATCGTTTCTGCAGCCGGGCGAGAGATCGCATCGAAGGACTTCGACCTCCCGCCTTGTGTGTGGTAGTTCTTTGAATCTCCCCGTTTCGCCTGCGCTCAGTGAGCAACAGCACTCGAGCACGCGCCATGGTAGCGGCTCACCGCTTGACGGACGAGGAATAGCCCAGCAATGCAACTTCGGTCTCGGTCTTTACTTCATTCAGCGCCAGCTCCGTCTCTCGGTTGGACTTGAACAGTTGCCGCCCCGTGCCGGTCCCCGTCCAGATCTGGGAGAGGAAGTAGCTGTTTCCGTAGTGATTGAAGATCAGCACCGGTTCGGATTTTCCGTCCTTCGGATCGACCGGCATCGTCGGCACGAACATCAACGGGTGGCCGCCCTGTTGGCGGATCAGCTGAAGACATCCGTCTCCCGTCGGTGCCCGCTCAATCCGGTATTCTCCAGCAGGTAGGGTTTTGTTTCCAACCTGAAACGCAAATGGAACGTTCCCGACCAACGCGGGCTGCTGAGCGTAGCACACGCCTGCGACCGCGATGGAGAGCAGTAACCCGAACGCCAGCGCAAAAGCTTGCTTTTTCATTCGATCCTCCTTTTCCTTCTCATTTGGTCCGGCGGTGATTGAGATCGACCCGCCAGCCATGACTTTCGGCATCGAACCGAAGTCGTAAACTGGCGACACTCTCGCGCCGCTGCCCGCAAACTTCAATGCACCGCGAATGAGCTATTGATGAACCCTGGGTGAACTATTAGATTGTAGATAGCCCGGGGGTTGGCCTGGAAAAAGGCGGGCAATGCTATAGTTGTGCGTGAACGAGGCGCGCTTCATGCAACCGGCTACAAGAGGTGAAGGGATTCTGCGATTCGACGTCTTCGAGCTCAATCTGCGAGCAGGTGAGCTGTACAAGAGCGGTCGCAAGATCAGGCTTCAAGAGCAGCCTTTTCGGATCCTTGCAACCTTATTGCAGCGCCCAGGCCAGGTTGTCACCCGAGAAGAGCTTCGTGAGAGGCTGTGGCCCGAGGATACTTTTGTCGATTTTGACCACAGTTTGAACACTGCAGTTAAGAAACTGCGCCAAGCTCTGAATGACGAAGCCGATAAACCGCGCTTCATTGAAACCTTACCCCGGCGGGGCTACCGTTTTCTTGGCTCTGTGGGGGAGACTCCGCCTGGAGCCGAACCGCTGGCAACACCCGCTGCGGATTTGGTCGGAAGGGTTTTCCTGCTTCGTGGTGAAGGCGGTTCGCATTTTCTCTTGGCTCCCGTTGATGAAACCACGCTTCAGGAAAAAGTGAAACTTGAGGCAGCCAATGACCATCTCGGAATCTCTCTCCTTTCTGCTTCAGGAAAGGTCCTGCTAGTGCCTGAAGGTACCAGGGTGAAAGTGCTCGAGGCTCGGCCAACACACTGCGGTTATGAGGCGCGAATCCTAGAAGGCGAATACTTTGGCGACACCATCTTCGTGCAGCGCAGGTATCTCAGCGAGTCAGAATAGTCAAAGCATGGTGGAAGGCTGACCGTGATATCCCATCTCGGGGGCGCGCCCAAGCCGAATTCGGAAGCTGACATAGCCTTCGGACGCTCACAGAAGATCTGCTCACTCGACGGAGTTGGCGGCCCAGGCCACCCGGAGAGTGTCTCCAATTAATTTAAGATTGCACTTTTGATGAAAATGCAGTATAAAAGAGCTAGCCGTGGAGTTGGACAAGATAGCTCGCCTTCGAAACAGAGAACCTATCATGCGGTTGCTGCTCAAGCGTCTGTGGCGCCAAGAGTCTGGCGTTGATCTCACCGAGTACGCACTCCTGCTGATGATGATTGCTCTCGGCTGTGTTGCCGCAAGCCGCAACTTCGGGATGTCGATTGCGCATACAATTGGCGCTGCCTCGGATAGCCTGGCTGCCGGCTCTTCGGGTGGCCAGGGCGGCGGTGGCACCACGGGCGGCGGCGGTGGCCACCAGGGCGGTGGTGGGGGCCAGCAGGGCGGTGGCGGTGGCCAGAGTGGCGGCGGTGGCCAAGGTGGCGGCGGTGGCCAAGGCGGTGGTGGCCAAGGCGGTGGTGGTGGCCAGGGTGGCGGTGGCGGTCAAGGCGGCGGCACGGGCCATGGTGGCGACCCTCCGGTGCCAATAAAGCCCTGAAAACTGCGGTTCTCCCGCTCGTCAAGTTAGATACCACACAGTCTGCACTCCTAGGTACGTTCTCCCCGTTGGATTCCGTGGCATTTGATCACCAATTTCTGCTTGTTAACCGTGGCAGTTTCACTGCGCGACGATTCATGTTTCCGTGCGCATTCGCACGAATTGATCTGCTAACTCACACGACCCCGCGGTCAGCGGTATTACACAACTATTACAAATTCGCTCGTCTGCTCCTGATACGCTTGGGTGGTAACCGAAAGCGAAACGGAGACCATGACGACACGACTCGATGTCCTGCAGAAGGAACAGAAGGGCGATGACGAGATCAACTGGATAACTGCTTCTTTCATGGCCCTGTTTCATTTGGGAGCAGTGGCGGCACTCTTCTTCTTTACTTGGAGAGCTTTCTTTGTCGCCATCTTCTTGTGCTGGGTTGCGACGAGCCTGGGAATCGGCATGGGTTATCACCGCCTGCTCACCCATCGCGGCTATAAGACTCCCAAATGGGTCGAATACTTTCTCACCTTCTGCGCCACGCTCGCACTCGAAGGCGGTCCGATCTTCTGGGTGGCGACGCATCGCATTCATCACCAGCACTCCGACCAAGAAGGCGACCCGCACTCTCCGCGTGATGGCAAGTGGTGGGCCCATATGGGGTGGATCCTTATGGGCAAATCCATGCACCACGACACTTCGACACTAGCCCGTTACGTTCCTGACCTCGCCAAGGACAAATTTCACATCTGGATCACGAAATACCATTACGTGCCGATGATCCTCCTCGGCCTCGCGCTCCTCGCTCTGGGAGGTATTCCCTTCGTGCTTTGGGGCATCTTCTTCCGCACCGTCGTGGGCCTGCATGCGACCTGGCTCGTAAACTCGGCCACACATTCCTGGGGTTCGCGCCGCTTTGCAACCCGCGACCTGTCAACCAACAGCTGGTGGGTAGCGCTGTTGACTTGGGGCGAAGGCTGGCACAACAACCATCACGCCCATCCCGTCTCAGCTCGGCACGGTCTGGCGTGGTACGAGATCGACCTGAACTGGTATGGCATTTGGGTGCTCAAGAAGCTCGGTCTGGCGCGACAGGTCCACTGCGCAAAACTCCTCTCGCGGAGCGCGGTCAACGAACCGGTTGGAGGCCGGATTGTCACCCTCGGAAACGCACAGTAAGCTACTTTCAGCCGAGCTATAATCCCTTCTCTTGTGTTTTCCCGTTTCACGGCGCAATGTCACACTATGGAAGGTGGCACCCTGAAATTGTACATCTCTAGGGAAAGACCCTTCCCCTCCGCGGTACAATCCCGATAAGAGACCGTGCGAATCACGAGCCGCAGAAAGACGATCGCCTTCTTCGTTGCCCTGGGCGTTTGCCTGGTTGCCCTGGCGGTGGCGCTGAATGTCGGTTGGATCATTCTCAACTGGCGGGAAGGTGTCCTGCTTCTCTTCGGAGTGATTTTCTTTGCTGCGATCATTCTGGGAATGATTCTGAACACAGGCTTCCTGGTGCGGGAGATCCGGCGAAACGAACAGCACGACAGCTTCATCAACGCGGTCACGCACGAGCTGAAAACGCCGATCACGTCCATTCGTCTTTATCTTGAGACGCTGCAGCGCCGGGAAATTGACGAAGCGCAGCGTCGGCAGTTCTACCATCTGATGCTGCTCGACACCGATCGTCTGCTCGGAACTGTGGAGCAGATCCTGAAGGCGGGCCAGGCTGGTTACAAGCATGGTGCGCAGAACCGCATCGAGCTCGATTTCGGGGGTCTGGTGCGCGAGTGCATCGAGCTCGCCAGCACGCGGCATCATTTGCCGACCGGCGCCCTGCAATACGGGGAATCGACGAATGGTTCCGGATTCAAGGTGCACGGCGATCCCGAAGAGCTCCGTACCGCAGTTTCCAACCTGCTTGACAACGCCATCAAGTATTCCGGCGACCACGTGGATGTATCTGTGCACATCGAAATGCCGGACGAGAAGCGCGTTGTCCTGCGCGTGCGTGACCGCGGTGTCGGAATTCCGGCGGAGCAGTTGAAACGGATTTTCAAACGCTTCTATCGCGCACCGGGCCGATTACGGTCCCAGGTGAAAGGCACGGGCTTGGGCTTGTTCATCGTCCGCGCAATTGCGCGCGCGCACGGCGGCAGGGTCTTCGCCGAGAGCGGTGGCGAGGGCCGCGGCGCCACGGTCACCTTCGAATTGCCCAGGAGCGGCGCATGAGCCGCGTGCTCGTTGTCGAGGACGAAGCCCACTTGGCCGAAGGGTTGCGGTTCAATCTCGAAGCGGAAGGGCACTCGGTTGACGTCGTGGCCGACGGTGAATCAGCGCTTGACCAGCTCCTCAAGCAAAGGGAAAAATTCGATGCAATCGTCCTCGACGTGATGCTTCCCGGTCAGGATGGCTTCGCCGTCGTCGCTGAGCTGCGCAAAGCCCACAACTTCGTGCCGGTTCTCATCTTGACGGCTCGCGGCCGTCCGGAAGATGTGCTTGATGGCTTTGCGGCGGGTGCGGATGATTATCTCCCGAAGCCCTTCGAGCTGCCGATCTTCCTCGCAAGGCTCCAGGGTCTGATGCGGCGGAGTGAATGGCTGAGTGGAGGTAGGAAAGATGCAAGGGAGAGAGCCGCAGGCAACAACAAGGAAGCGGGCCGCGTCACCGATTATGAAGTATTCTCTTTCGACGGAAAAACAATCGATTTCGGCGCTCTTGAACTGCGCACCAACGGAAACACGATCCAGCTCACTCTTATGGAAGCGAAACTTCTGCGTCACCTGATTCGCAGCCAGGGACGCACGGTATCACGCAAGTCCATCCTGGAAGATGTCTGGGGCTTGCGCGAGGACACTGACACGAGGGCCATCGACAACTTTATCGTTCGCCTCAGACGCTACCTGGAGGAGAATCCATCCAAGCCCCGACATCTCCTAACGGTGCGCGGGGTCGGATATCGCTTCGTCGCTTAGGCAATGCGTAGAGACTTACAACAGCATCGGATTCGATTCGCCATCTTGGCTTTCGCCGCATTATGCCTGGCTGCCGAAATCGTCGCCGCGCCGGCCGGCGCGCAGCGATATCACGACTTCACAACTCCACGACCTCTCCCGCCAAACTCCTATCTGATCATTGGTTTTATGGGGAGTCTGGAACGCTGGAATAGCGAGATTCGCTCGGTCCGGAAACTGGCGCTTGACTTGCGTGCAAAGGAATTCTCCAACGTCTATGTCGAGACGGTGGAAAATAAGCACGGCAGGCTGGCCCTGCGCCTGATTCGCGATGCGCTGGACCGCAATCGCGATGGCAAGCTGGACGAGCAGGAACGGGCGTCGGCGCGCATCATTTTGTATGGCCACAGCCTCGGCGCTGCCGCTGTGGTCAGTCTGGCGCGCGAGCTGAAATCCCTGGGCGTGCCGGTCTTGCTGACGATTCAGGTGGACAGCGTCGGTTTCACTGATCGGACGATCCCGGAAAACGTGGCCCGAGCCGCAAACTTCTATCAACACACCTCGCCTCTGCTTCACGGCCGCGCGAAGATTCGCGCCGAGGACCCACAAAAAACCTCGATCCTTGGAAACTTCAAATACGATTACACCCACAAGCGTGTGGACCTTTCGCAAGTCTCATTCCTCGAACAGGCCTTCGGAGGCGCCCACACACGGATGGAGTTCGATCCTGACGTCTGGGCTGCCGTCGAACGGCTCATCCTCCACGAAATTCAGTAACCCCCAGGAAGTCCGGCGAGGAGGCGAACATTGCGAGAAGCGGTCACACGCGGCGAACTTTGTGTTCGTCAAGCCTTAGCGCCGGTTGTTAGGAGCGGTCGTGAGGTAAGGCAACAATCTCCTGAGTTTCCTCAACCCCCTGTTTTCTTTCGATGCACTTTGAATTTGCTTTGGGCTTATATATGATGTCCAGTTCGCGGAACGAGCGAACCCCCATGTAGGGCGCGCTCATCGCGCCGGGATCGGAGCGGATAGAATGCAGAAGCGAAGCGCAGGTTCGGCAGCGGCGCCGGCCATGCTTGCGGTCTTACTCGTGATCCTCGTAGGTGCGACCGTCTATATGTTTGTGGCGAACGTTTTCCCGGCGCCGCGGGCGATCACCGAGATCGGCAAAGAAGTGGATCATCAGTACGACATGACGCTTGTCGTCACCGGCGTTGTCTTCATCCTCTCGCAATTGGGACTGGCCTGGATCATTTTCCGCTATCGCGACCGCGGGGAAACGCCACATTTCACCCGGGGCAACAACACCTTCGAAGCCCTCTGGACTACGGCCACGATCATTCTGTTCGTTGGCCTGGGTCTGCTGGCCAGGCATGCCTGGGCTTACAATCGCTTCGCCGAAGCCGAAGCTAACGCCCTGCAAGTGGAAGTAACGGAGAATCAGTTCGTCTTCAACTTCCGCTATCCTGGCCCCGACGGAAAATTCGGCAAGCTGGATCCGAAGCTGATCAGTGCCTCGACGGGCAATCCCGTGGGTCTCGACCCGAGCGATCCCGCGAGCAAGGACGATATCGTCGTCCCCACGCTGACGGTGCCCGTCAACCGCCAGATCGAGCTCTTGCTCCGCTCCCAAGACGTGATTCACAATTTTTACGTGCGTGAGTTGCGGTTACAACAGGATGCCGTCCCCGGCATGGTGATCCCGATTCATTTCACGGCCACGCAGACCGGTCAGTATGAAATTGTGTGCACCCAGTTGTGCGGATTGGGCCATTACCGGATGCGCAGCTTCTTGAACGTCGTCTCGGAGCAGGACTACGAGAGCTTCCTCAAGCAGCAGGCGGCCGGCCAATGAACCAGCTTCAGAAGCTAGGAGGGAATGAATGAGTTCGCACGCCCGCGGGGCATTTCATGTGACGCCAGCGCCGACGAGCTTTATCTGGAAATATATTTTCAGCATCGACCACAAGGTCATCGGCATTCAGTATTATCTCCTCGCTCTGTTCTCGGTCACCGTCGGCATCATCCTGTCGCTTTTGATGCGCATCCATCTCGTGTGGCCGTCAGCGCATATCCCATTCTTTCCTGCCGGCCCGATGACTCCGGAGCAATACCTCTCCATCATGACGATGCACGGCACGATCATGGTCTTCTTCGTGCTGACCACAGCGCCGCAGAGCGGCTTCGGCAATTACTTCCTGCCCATTCAAATCGGCGCGCCGGACATGGCCTTCCCCCGCATCAACATGCTGTCCTTCTGGGTCACTTTCCTCTCGCTGGTCTTTATGATCGGCGCCTTCTTCGTTCCCGGTGGCGCGCCCCTGAGCGGCTGGACGGCGTATGCCCCTTTGAGCGGATTGGGTGAAGTCACCGGCCCGGGCGAGGGATGGGGTCAAACGATGTGGCTGATCAGCATTGTGCTCTTCTGTTTTGGCTCGCTGATGGGCGCCCTCAACTTCATCGCGACCACGATTGACCTCCGCGCCCCGGGACTCGGCCTGATGCGCATGCCGCTGACCTGTTGGGGCTGGCTGGTGACGGCAGTTCTTGGTCTCCTGGCGTTCGGTGTTCTCCTCGCGGGTGGCCTCCTTCTTGTCCTCGACCGTAGCGCTGGCACCAGCTTCTTTGTGCCGGCAGGTGTGGTTGTGAGCGATGCCGTGCAGAATCATCAAGGCGGCTCGCCGCTCCTCTGGCAGCACCTCTTCTGGTTCTTCGGTCACCCGGAGGTTTACATCGCCATCCTTCCTGGTATGGGCGTGGCGTCGCACGTGCTCGCCACCTTCGCTCGCAAGCCGGTTTTCGGCTATCGAGCCATGGCCTACGCCATGTGCGCGATTGGATTCCTTGGTTTCATGGTTTGGGGCCATCACATGTTTGTCAGCGGCATGAGCCCTTACTCCGGCTTCGCTTTCTCGGTACTGACAATGTCGATCGGCGTTCCCTCCGCCATCAAGACCTTCAACTGGCTCGGGACGCTGTGGGGCGGGAGAATCCAATTCAAGACGGCGATGCTGTTTGCGATCGGCTTCGTTTCGCTTTTCGTTTCCGGCGGGCTTTCGGGCTTGTTCCTCGCGCAGCCGGCCGTGGATCTACGGTTGCACGCTACCTACTATGTCGTGGCCCATTTCCACCTGGTGATGGGCGTGGCTGCCATCTTCGGGATTTTTGCGGCGACATATTTCTGGTTCCCGAAGATGTTTGGCCGCATGATGAATGAGACGCTCGGCAAAATTCATTTCTGGCTGACGTTCATCGGCGCCTACTGCATCTTCATGCCCATGCATTTTATCGGAATCGCAGGCGCGATTCGGCGCTATGCAGATTACACGGGCGTCACTTATCTTGCCCAGTTCCAGCCCGTGCATCTTTTTATGAGCATCGCTGCGTTCGTCACCGCGTTCGGGCAGCTCTTCTTCTTCATCAATTTCTTCTGGAGCTTGAAGAAGGGTCCGAAGGCCTCGAAGAATCCCTGGAACGCGACCACGCTCGAATGGACCACCGACTCGCCGCCAGCGCACGACAACTTCGCCGGGCACTACCCGAGTGTCTATCGCGGACCGTACGAGTACAGCGTGCCAGGCTCCAAGGAAGATTTCATTCCTCAGAATTTGACGCCGCAAGAGGTGGGTAAAACAAGGTAGGTGAATTGCAATGCCGGGCGCAACCGTAACTGAAGAACTCGAACTGATCGATTCGGGAGGACCGGCCGGACCTGGCAAGGGCGGCCATTCTCCCGGGGGCGGCGGAGGCGGCGGCGATGAAGGCGCCGGCGAATCGCCTGTTCCTCAACGCACTTATATCACCGGGATGACCGTTGCCTTGGCTGGCATCCTCATGTTCTTTATGGCGCTCGTAAGCGCCTACATCGTTCGCAAGGGGCTCTCCAACGATTGGCGCTCTCTCGCCGTTCCCCGAATCCTCTGGCTCAACACGCTGATCCTAATGGTGAGCAGCGTCACCTTAGCGCGCTCGCGCAAGAATCTGGGCCGCGCCGACGAGGATGGCTTCCGTCATTGGTGGAACGTAACCACGGTGTTAGGGCTTCTGTTCCTGGCCGGGCAATTGATCGCATGGCGGCAACTTGTGCGCGCGGGCGTTTTCCTGGCCACCAATCCGAGCAGCAGTTTCTTCTACGTCTTCACGGCCGCGCACGGGTTGCATCTGCTCGGCGGGGTCATCGCACTCCTTTTGGTGGCGCTGCGGCCGACGAAGCGGCTGACCCGTGGCACTGCCACTGAGGTCGTTGGAATGTATTGGCATTTTATGGATGGGCTCTGGGTTTTCATCTTTCTACTTCTAATCCTGGGACGGTGAAACGTGAGCGATATGGAAGTCGAAGGAATAGTTGAGTCACCGTGGTCGGGCGGCGTTTCTCCCTTTGCCATCAATTCCAAGAAGCTGGGGATGTGGCTGTTCCTTATTTCCGACTCGCTGACTTTTTCGGCCGTCTTGATCGCGTATGCCTACGTGCGACTGGCCAGCCCGGATTGGCCCCGGCCATTCGAGATCTGGCCGGCGATTGCAAAGTCTTCGTTCATGACGTTCGTGTTGCTGTCGAGCAGCTTGACGATGGTGCTGGGAGTGGCTGCGGCTCACAAAGGCGATCGCAAAAAGACCGTCCGGTATTTGCTGTTTACGATGCTCTTTGGTGTTGCATTCGTTTTGATTCACGCCACGGAATGGTACACGCTGATCGTTCAAGAGCATGTTACGCCATGGGCCAATCCCTGGGGCTCGCCCCTGTTTGGCGGAGCTTTTTTCGGCCTCACCGGCTTGCACATGCTCCACGTGACCATCGGAGTGCTGTATCTCGGGGTGATTGCCTGGGGTTTCGGGAGCAGCAGGTTCAAGCCTGAAGACGTTGAGGTCAGCGGCCTTTACTGGCATTTCGTAGACTTGGTCTGGATGTTCATTTTCCCGATGGTTTATTTGCTGTCCGTCAGCCCGAAAGGATGAAAGGCGCCGAGGAGAAAAGATGAGTGCACACGCCGAAGCGTTGGAAGGACACGCGGTCGGAAGCACTAAACTTTTTGCGTGGGTCTGGGTGTGGTTGCTCTTGTTGACTGCTCTCGAAGTGTTTCTCGCTTACGAGCGCCTGGCCGTCCCGATCATGCTGACGATTCTCGTCGGGCTGTCGCTGATCAAGTCGGCTCTGATTGTTTCCTATTTCATGCACCTGCGCTTTGAGCGGCTGGGCCTGTTTTTGCTTTTGATCCCAGCCATGGTATTCTGTATTTGCATGATGCTGATCATGTTCTTCCCGGATAGCGTCCAGGTGATGCGTATGGGGACGCACTAAGGCGGAGGCTAGGGTGACCCGAAATGCGAAAAATCGATACCTGATCGCGCTCGCGCTGTTGGTTGCGATTGCGGCAGTGAGCGCTCCGCAAGCATCCGCACAAAGTTGCGCGATGTGTTATCAGAACGCGGCGGCTTCGGGTGCGCAGGGAATCGCAGCCCTTCGTAATGGCATCCTCGTTCTTTTGATTCCAACACTTACACTTTTCATTGGCCTGTTTGCTTTCCTCTATCGTCGCCGCAATGCGGCGCGCTCGGATCGCCGCTTTCCCGCCCGATACGAGCTCAATTAGAAGCCGGCCGCAATCGTCTGAGCCATTGAAGAAAACGGAACACGAGGGCTGGTGGTAACCAGCCCTCGCGACGAGGAGAGAAGAATTACTTCGACCCTTCTTTGTGTAGGCCCGTGCACACGGCGACCGCAGTGTTTGGATCTACGGCGCTCTTGCCCTGCTCGACGTGCTGGATGACTCCCTGCTTATCCACGACGAAAGTGGTGCGCTCGGCCCACTCGTACTTGTCACCCTGGAGGTCGTACTTTTTCAAGATGCCGTAGGTAGTGAGCACCTTGCGGTTCATGTCGCTTAGCAGGGGGAAGGTGACGCCGATTTGCTTGGCGAATGCAGCGTTGGCGGGGGGACTGTCGATGCTGATTCCGAAGACGACTGTGTCGCTTGCTTCAAGCTTGGCCAGATCAGCCTGATAGGCCTGCAGTTCTTTCGTTCAACCGCCCGTAAACGCCAGGACGTAGAAGGCGAGGACAACGTTTTTCTTCCCCCGAAAATCGCTCAACTGCATCGGCTTCCCCTGATCGCTCGGCAGAGTGAAGTCAGGAGCAACATCGCCCACTTTCAAGTTCGTCATGGCAATAGCTTCTTCCTGCGCCCCTAGCGGAATCTGTGCCGCCATCAGGAGCAGCAGGAGAAGCCCAATCGTTGCCGTAATGCTACGCTTCATTCTCTTCTCCTCTCGACAAAATCACTTCAAGATCAAGCCGAATGATTCCCGTTTCCTCCGTTGACGCCACGCTCAAGATTGCGAATTCGAAGCGCGCCCAGTTTACACCAATCGCGCTTGAATACCGCGCTGAGAACTTACTGGCCAGGTTGATGCGTGGCATCGGCGAGTTCTTTCGAGGGATCGAGGCATGCCCGCATGACCCGGCTATACCGCTCTCGCATCGGCGGTACCGGGGTAATTGGTAAGGGATGAATCTTAAAACCGGAGGGTCAGCGCAGGCGGCCGGGCGGGTCGGCTGGCTCGGGCATGGAAGCGACGTAGCTGGAAGACTCGTGCGTGGACTCTTTGCTGGGAGGTGGTTGAGGCAAGCCCACCCCACGGTTCAAATCCAGGTGCTCCTTGCCGCATCGCGGGCAGTAGCCTTTTCCGGTTTCTTCATCCCGCAGGCTGGCCAATTCGTAGCATCCGCAAATACAATCGCAGTATCCAGTCGTGGACGCCGTCTTGATGGGCACCAATGCCATTCCCCTTTTCCTCTGCCGATCGATACTACCTATAGCCTCAGCGGTTCGCAAGGCGGCAAGAGGCAAGAGTGCGTGAGGGGAGAATTGAAAGCGGGCTCTCGCCTTGGGATCGAGCCCGCCCTCGAGGAGCTAATTAACGCATCTAGAACGTATACTTCAATCCGAGCTGCAACTGCCGAGCATCGTTTACAGTTGAATTGATGGTCCCGAAGCTGCCCTGATTGAGGATATTCGTGTTCGGAGGGGCGAAGTTTACGTGGTTGAACACGTTGATCCCCTCAGCGCGGAGCTGCAACCTGTGCTGCTCCGACCACGGCATCGTGAAGTCTTTGAGAATAGCGACGTCGGTGTTCCAGTACCCGGGACCACGAACCACGTTGCGGTTCCCGGTGCCGCCGCCGAAGGGGAACGCAAACGCGCCGAGAGCCTTTTTCTCATTCGAGAAATATTGGATGGTAGTCTGGCCACCCTGGGTTACCGCATGGACGTTGCCCTTCACATCCGCTTGTGTACCCACGAACACCGCCGGTGCCGTTTGCGTGAAGTCTATCGGAAACGTGCCCGTGTCCACTTTGAACGGGAACCCGGAGTGGGCAACGACGATACCGGACACTTTCCAGCCACCAATGACTTCGTCAAGCAATCTTGACGAATTGTGACCCAGCCACTGGCCCCGCCCGAAAGGCAAGCCGTATTCGAAGTTTGCGGCTGCCGTGTGCTTGGCGTCAAAGTTGGAGTTCCCCCTGCAAACACGCAGATTCCGGAGATCGCACACTTCCGCGGCGTTGAAAGAAATCAGCGAGTTCTGAACGTCGGAGTCGTTGTCAATCGAATGGGCGAACGCATAGTCCAACTCCATCGCCAAGTTGCGTGATAGCCGGTGGTTCACCTTAACGAGCACTGAGTGGTAGGTGGACGAGGCGAAATTGCCGATGAAACCGGCAGCTCCGTCTTGGGCCAGGAGCCCGGCATTCGGCGGAAGCAGCGACTGTTCGGGGTTTCCGAAGGGCTGAATGAGCGCCAAGGTTACGAGGGTGGACGAAACGTCCCCGTTGGGCCATGCGGATCCCACAAGCGCTGCCGTCAGATTCGTGCAGTCGAGGCTGACACCAAGGAAGGCGCCGGACAACGCCGGGCAACTATTAAATGCAGGAAGCTGAGCCACGGCAGAGCCGACCTGGTGCTCAAACCAGGGCTGCGCGGTCAAGTTGCCGATTGGGGTTCCTGCTTGAAGCTGCTTCTGGACCGTCCCGAAAGCAGTGTAAAGGAATTGACCGGAAGCCTTATCTTTGAAGTTCAGGGTCTGGGCTGGGTCGCCCAGCGCGGTGAGTTTCCGTCCGAGTTTCCCGAAGTAACTCACGTCCACCAGCCAGTTGCCTGGCAGTTCCCTCTGAAAGCCCAAGGAGAAACTCATTTCGTAGGGCGTCCGATAATTCGGATCGAAATTGAAGAACGCCCCACTGCCGAACCCGAAATTAGTGTTGAACCCGATCGGGACACCATTTGCGTCGACATTAGGGGTGAATTTGGGACGTGGCGTCGTTCCGGCTGGCGGAACTGCGGGCAAAGAAGAGAACCCAGAGAAGCGCGGATCCCCTCCTGGACCGAATGCAGCCGCAGCGCCGCCTCCTCCAAAACTGTTAACAACCGAGTTGCTAAAGAGGAAGCTGGTCTCGTCGAGCTCAAAGCCTTGACCGATTAAATTAACGTCATAGTTGATACCGAATCCTGTGCGTATGCTCGTTTTGCGGTCGCCGAACAGATGGCCAAGAAACCCTTTCGTGAAGGACGGGGAGTAGGCGAGGCCGAGGCGCGGAGCGAAGTTCGTGTATGACGGCTTGTAGTAGCCAGGTGCGTTGTTAGCTGAACCACCGAGACCGTACGAGACAAAAGGAACAGCATTGGGCCCTTCGATCCCTGCAGCGGCATCCTTCAGCCTGGTCGCGAAAATCTGCTTGGCGGAGAGGTTCGGAACGGCCTCGAATCCATTCACCTCCGAGAGCGGATTGTGGAACTCCCAGCGCAATCCGTAAGTCATCGTCAGATCCGAACGAATGTTCCACGTATCCTGTCCAAAAAACTCATACTCGGTAGAATGATAATCGCGTATGGGAACTGTACCTTGGGCTATCGGGTTTCCGGCCTTATTGTAATTGAATCCGGCGTTCACGGATGCGAAGCGGCCGAGGGCGAGCGGGAAAAAACTGTCCCATTCGCTGACGGCCGCGCCATCACCGTTCAGGTTCGAAGGGCGAAGGCTGGAGGTCAGTGCCGTGAGTTGGCCTCCCAAGCCCACAGTGAAGGTGTTAGTGTCGGTCAAGTTCCCATTATGGAAAATGGTCGGCTTGATAAGCCCGCCAAACTGAAGCGTATGCTTCCCCTTTGTCCAGCTCAGAGTGTCCCGAATTTGGTAAACCGGAACCACCGGGAACTGTTCGTTTAATGTTGGGTTTCCGTTGATGTCGTTATCGAAGGGAGCTGTGAGGACGCTCCCGTTGAAGAAAAAACTAAGGAGATTCGGGAAAGTCGGTGCGGAAGCTAGCGGGAAGACCAACGTTTCATTCGTCTCGCCGAACGATGCCTGGTTGATGATGCTGGGCGAAATGGTCCAGGTGTGGCCGACAACCCATGACCGCGAATGGTCAACAATGATCGCCTCGATTGGGTCTCCCGGGAACGTTCGGGCGAAGTGATTGGCGCTATCGTCGTCAACGCTACGGTCCCACGTGCCGCGAGCGAACAGACGATGGTTCGTCGAGATCTGATAGTCAAGGCGACCGACGAAGGTATTATCCCTGTTACCGACCGGCGCCGCGAAACCGAAGCCCGCGCTATTGATTAGATCTCCGGTATTAAAGTTATTCGGTTCCGGATAGGGACGCGTCCTGATTAAGTTGAGCAGGGCCTGGTCGGCGCCGATGCCCGACGGGTCGAGCATTTTAAGCGAGTTGGGGCCGGTCAACGGGGTCGTGCTGATGCAGCTCGGCGTGCTGACGATATTCGAGGAAGCACCGCAACCGGCGTTGCTGTTGATGTAATTAAGCTGTCCGTGACGCAGCGCGTCCAGCGGGACGACGTCGTTAATCTGCTGGCTTGACTTTGCACGAAGGCCGTTGTAGGTAAAGAAGAAGAACACCTTGTTCTTCAGAATCGGCCCACCAACGTCGCCACCGAATTGGTTGCGAATGAGCGGGGGTTTCGGGATCTTGTTCAGGTTGTTGAAGAAGTTGTTGGCCGCAAATGCCGTCACACGATTGAGATCATACGCTTGCCCGTGAAAATTGTTCGTGCCGCTCTTGGTGACCAGCTCTACTTGGCCCCCGGCGCTGTGACCATAGGAGGCATCATTGCCCGCCACTGTGGTCTTGAGCTCCTGGATTGAATCCAGCGGAGTATTCACAGCTGTTATAAACGCGAAGCCACCTCTCTCATCATTGATGTCCAGACCGTCGAGAGTGATATTGGCCTGGTCACCGCGCGTACCGGTGGTCGCTCCTTCCTGAGAGGTGTCAGTTGCACCGCTCACGACTCCAGGCGCCAAGCGCAGCAGGGCGGCGGCATTATCGACGAATAGACTGGGCAAATCCTGTACTCGGTCCCCGTCAACAATCGTACCGATGCTGGCGTCAGTAGTGTTGAGCGTGGTTTCACCTTGGCTATTGACCTCAACGGTCGTCTTCGTGTCGCCGACCTGAAGCTCGACGTCTCTTGTTTCCTTGGTGCCCACGGCGAGCGCCACATCTCGGATTGTTAGAGTTCGGAAATTCTCGTTGGTGATGGTGAGAGTGTAGTGCTCGCCAGGCGGAACTTGGGAGAATTGATAGACGCCTAAGCCGTTGGTCTGGGCTGTCGTAGAGAACCCTGTCCCCGGGTCCGTAAGTGTCACCTTAGCGCCAATAACGATGCCGCCCGACGAATCCGTGACGACACCCGTCACGCCGGACGTCGCTTGTGCGGACACGCGGACGCCCGACAGCAGGGCGCAGACAACTAGCAAGGCACATCCGAAAGTTGCAAATCGTGTGTAGACACTCCGATGGCAGGCAAGAAGCTGCGCTTCCGTTTGCGACATACGTCCCCCCAGAATTCTTGGTGAAGAAGAACCCGCTGCAACGTTTGCTAACTTCTTAGCAGCAATTCATTGGCCAGCGAGATTCATGCCCAAAACCTTGTTCCAAATCACGGTCCCCAAATCACTTAGTGCAAACTGTAATACATCTGCGATTCGGAGATGGGTGCAATTTTCCGAATGTTGTATACAACGAATCACTAGGATATGGGAATTCGAATTGTTGTCGACCAGCGGCATCCACATTGACGGGAAGCAGGTGACCAACTCCGCGGCCTTCGATTTTGGCGCTGTCCAAGAATTTCACAATGCCCTAGTCGGAGCGCCCGAAGCTGGCTTTTTGCTTCTCCGATGACTGCGGATGCCTACGAGACGAAAGCGTCGCAAATGCATCGGCAGCTGGAGTTGGCCATGCTATTGAAAAGAAGCTGTGAAGAAACCCTCTGAATTTCCGCCTTGCAAAATAAAAAGTCTGCCGTAAGCTCGCGGCATGAGCCAAGAAAATCCAACGAGCAAGCAGCCTTTGATTCGCTACATAAACCGACAGCAGATGAGCTGGCGAGCCGTGGATGTGGAGAAACTCATCGACGAAGACCATCCGGCGAGAGCCATTTGGGCACTGGTAGGGCGGCTGAACT
>JBARRP010000231.1:0-14568 GCA_049644285.1 Candidatus Acidiferrales bacterium
GCTTCGTGTCTTAAGATCCTCTCGACCACCTCCCCCGTTTCGGTATCCAACATCGCGATCGCCTGTTGTCGAGTGTGCAAGTCGCAACCTATAATTCGCATCTCGGCCTCCTTCGATCCGAGCGCTGCTAGGTTAGACACCACACAGTCTACTCAGATCGTCGCGAGGCCGACGTCGTTATCACATCAGAGGTCAATCTCACCCTCTTAATTTTAGGTCTACTGCCCAAAACTCACTGGGCCGGGCTAACTCATTGGGATTAGTAGCTCTGTGGCTTGAAAAAAGCGGCGCCGCTAATTCATACGTTTTTGGGCAGCTGTAGACTGCCGAGGGTTGTCCTGGTTCTAGCAAGCTAGGAGAACAAAAAGCGAAAACGAGTATGACGCCCAGACGCTTGCACGCGGCACTATTTCTTCGCCCATTTCTTAACCTGTTCTGCGTTTGAAGTTTTTTCTCAATCAGTTGCAATTAGGCATGTTACCGTAAAAAATCCTGCCGACGGACAGGTTAATTTCTATCCCCAAGGGTGTACATCGTGAACATCGTGAACGTTGGTTTTAGGGCGGACCTCACCAACGAACTGCAGCAAGTATTTGAAGGCGATCTGCCAAACCGACAAATTGCAAAACGAACTGACGGAGCCCATTGAGCAGAAGAGGCTTGGCAATTTCGGGGAGCTGCAAAGTCGACCTATCTGAATTCCAATCTGTTCTCTCCGCAGGCGATACCCTTTACCGTCGTGCCTGAGGACTAGCGGATCTCCGATGTGAGAAGTAGGCAAACCGCCAAGAAAGGCCGGGCCCGCTGGGCCCGGCCTTTTTTTCGCCCGAGAGACGCGAACGCTAGCGCGATTTGCCCTTCCCTGACCATAGCGCGTGACCAGATGTGGTTGCTGAGAAGCGCAGCCCGTAGCGTCGCGTATTACTGCAACTCCTGGCCTGACGAACTTCTTGGGCGATTTCGTCGCTAGGTGGGTTCGAGGGACTTCAGGGCAGCGTCCAGGATGCCGTTCAGGAACGCGGGGGCCTCGCCGGAAGAGAACTTCTTGGCCAGCTCGATGGCTTCATCGATGACGACTTTCGGCGGAGCTGTGCCGGCGCGCAATTCGTAGATGGCCAAGCGGAGGATGCTGCGGTCGATGGTCGCAAGACGTTCGAGGCGCCAGTTTTTGGAGAGCTTCTCGACGAGCCGGTCATTCGATTCGGCTTGGGATACGGTGCCCTCAAAAAGTTGATCCGCGAACTCGCGTGTGGATTGCGCGGCTCGGGCCGTCTTCCAGAAATTTTGCTCGATTCGCTTCGGCTTCTGCCGCGCCATGTCCCATTCGAACAACATCTGGAGGGCGAACTCGCGCGACTTTCGCCGCAGGGTCATCAGCGCCGCCGGCTACTACGCGAGGGAACACGAGACTTTCCCCGCTGTGCTGGCCCCTTGGGCCTGGATGAGAGCCGCCGCGCGAGATTGGCCATCTCGATCGCAGCCAGCCCGGCCTCGAAGCCCTTGTTGCCGCTTTTCAGACCGGCGCGATCAATCGCTTGTTCGAGGGTATCGCAGGTGAGCACGCAGAAGGTCATGGGAACACCGGTATCCATCTGCGCGAGCTGGATTCCCCGAGCGGCCTCGTTGGCGATGTATTCGAAATGCGCGGTCTCGCCTCGGAGGATGCAGCCGATGCAGATCACGGCATCGGGGCCTCGCGATTGGGCGAGCTTCTTCGCGGCCACCGGAATTTCAAAGGAGCCCGGCACGCGCACGATCTCGATTTGCCCCGGATCGGCGCCGGCTCGCTCGAGCGCGTCGAGCGCGCCGCCGAGAAGACGGTCGGTGATGAAGCTGTTGAAACGGCTGACGACAATACCGAAACGAAGCCCGGAAGCTTTGAGCTCTCCGCGAATCTGATTGGGCTGGGACTTTTCGGCCATGAGGTCTGCCGGAGGCTAGCGCCCCTGAAATCTTGGCGGGCGCTTTTCAAGAAACGCGCGGGTGCCTTCGCGCATGTCCTCAGTGGCGCAGCAAAGCCCGAAGAGCGTCGCCTCCAGGAACAATCCTTCTTCCTGCGTCATTTCCATCCCGCGCTCGATTGCCTCCATGGCAAATTTCACAGCCAGCGGCGCGTTGATGGAGATCTTTTTGGCGAGCGATTCGGCGGCCGAAAGCAAATCGGCGGGCTCGACGACACGATTCACCAGGCCAATTCGCAGCGCTTCGTCCGCGGGAATCATTTCTCCAGTGAGAATCAGCTCGTGGGCAATTCCTTTTCCGCAAAGCCGCGCCAGGCGCTGCGTGCCGCCGTAGCCGGGAAGAATCCCCAGCTTTACCTCGGGCTGTCCAAGACGCGCGGTCCTGCTGGCAATCCGAATCGTACATGCGAGAGCCAGTTCGCATCCGCCGCCGAGGGCAAAGCCATTGATGGCAGCGATGGAAGGTTTCCCCATCGTCTCGAGGCGATGAAGGATTTCCTGGCCGACCCGGGAGGATTGTCTGCCGTCCACCGGAGTGAGCCGCGCGAGTTCGTTGATATCAGCGCCGGCTACGAACGCTTTTTCACCCGCCCCGGTCAGGATCAAGGCCCGAATTCCAGCATCATCCCGCGCGCGGTTTAGGCAATCGCCGAGCTCTTCGACCGTCCCGCGATTCAGCGCATTCAAGACCTGCGGGCGATTGAACGTGATTCGAGCAATCTGCTCACTCACATCAAACAGAAGATTTTCATAAGCCATGCGATCCGCGCTCCCTGCTCCGCTTTCTCATTTCGATTTGTCGTTTTCAGGTCAACTGCATCGGCTTCGGCTTTGCCGGATCGCCGTAATCGTAAAAGCCACGCCCGGCCTTGCGCCCATTCCAGCCCGCGAGAACCATACGTTTCAGCAGCGGCGGCGGGGCAAAGCGCTTCTCCTTGAACTCGTCGAACATGATGTTGGCAATGTAGTAGGTGGTGTCGAGCCCCACAAAATCGAGCAGCGTCAACGGCCCCATCGGGTGGCCGCACCCGAGCTTCATGGATTGATCGAGGTCCTCAATCGAGGCCACTCCTTCCTCGAGCGCGCGGACTGCATCGAGCAAATACGGCACCAGCAGCCGATTGACGATGAAGCCGGTGCGGTCGGTGGTGCGCACCGGAGTCTTGCCCAGACGTCCGGCGAACGCAACCACTTCCTCATACACCTTCGGATCAGTTGCAATGGTGCGGATCACTTCCACCAGCTTCATTACCGGCACGGGATTGAAGAAGTGTAGTCCCAAAAAGCGGTCGGGGCGCTGGGTAAACGTGGCCATCTCGGTGATCGAGAGGGAAGAGGTATTGCTGGCAAAGATGATATTGCGCGGACAGAGTTTCTCAAGGGCCGTGAATAACTCCTTTTTGGCGGGCAACTGCTCGACGATGGCTTCGATGACCAGATCGCAATCCTTCAAGTCTTCAAGATTCGTCGTGCCGCGGAGACGCCCGCGGACTTCGTCCCGGTTCGCGCTCGGAATCGTTCCTTTTTCAACGAGCCGGTGCAAATTCTTCTCGATTGATTGCAACCCTTTCGCGACGAGATGGGAAGACACTTCGCGCACCACCACCGGGTAGCCAGCCTGCGCCGCCACTTGCGCGATCCCCGAGCCCATCAGACCGCATCCCACCACCCCTACTTTCTGAATTGCCATTCCGCTTCCTCCGGAGAATTGGCGTCCCGCCGTAGGACACCTGTCAGGCAAGCAACTCGACGATTCTGGCGATACCCTGGGCGCCGCCGGTGCGCGCTCCGACCCGAATTACGGTTCGTTCGAAAACATGATTCCCCCTGAAGTTACTATGGCGTTTTCAGCGGCAGGATGGTATCGCCGCCCTGCTGGCGGACTTCATCGAGGCCCGCCTCGACGCGGTTGATCCATTCGGTGACGCGGTCCTCGGGCTCGTCCGCGGGGCGGCGCGAGGCTTCGGCGACAACGGCACTCAACGTCAGCCCAGGGCCATTCCAGGTGGACGGGATGTTGATGGCAGCCTGACGGAGTTTTTCGGCCAGGAGCTGCGCATTTTCCAGTGAAGTGTCCGGCAGGACGAACGCGATCGACCACGCCGTGTATTTCACCGCGACATCGGTCTGCCGAACTTTGGATGCCAGCGCGCGCGCGAGCTGCTCCATGTACTGCTCGAGCGGTGCGTCGCCGTGCTGGCGCAGGAGCTCGCCGCCGCGATCCACCTGCAGGATCAGGAGCGAGAGCGGAGCATTCTGCAAACGGGATCGGTTGGCCTCCGCCATGAGGCAATCCAGATAAGCGCCCCGGCTCAGCAGGCCCGTCTTTTCGTCCGCCACCGCCAGTGTGCGAACCAGCGACCGCAGCCGGGTGTGGTTGGTGGAGATAACGATCTGGTCTCCGACTGCCTGCAAAAAAAAGCTCACGTTCGGCTGCCACTTGCGCGCGACGGCACTTCCTACCATCAGTGCTCCTGCCGCGGCTTGCGTCTCCTTGTCCGTGAGCAGAATGCCCAAGGCGGATTCGAGACCGTGCGTCCGGAGAGTTGGCGCATTCGCGCCGTGCAGCTCGATCCCGCCGAGGGCGTCGGGCGTGGTATTTTTCAGCAGACCGAGGGCCGCCACAAGACCGGGCGTTCCGAGCGCAGCCAATCCCGATGCGGAAAATTCCGCCGTAATCTGCGCGGCCTCGCCGGGCGGGCCGACTGCCACGATGCAACGCGCCGCGTTCAAGTACCGGCAGATTTCCTGGACGGCAGATTTGAGAACTTCGCGCGGGTCGGCTTGACGGTACATCAATCGAGTAATCTCGGAAATAGCGGCCAAATCGCGATGAGTCTCCGCACTGAACCCAAGCGGCGATGCGGGGGGCGCCGGAGCGGCCACCGGCAGCGGCGCCACAGGGATTGGCTTTGGCTTGGGTGGCCCACCCTTCGGCCACCAATTGGCGCGCTCGTAGAGGGCGCGAAGGCGTTCGTTCTTCTCTTCCTCGCCGGGGAAGAGCTCGCCGATACGCTCGAGCCGCTCGACGGCCTTCGACTGGAGCGAATACTGAAGAAAAATCTCGACCTGGACGACCAGATCCTCGAGCGCTTGCTGCGCCCGGGTTTCTTCGGAAACCGTCTCGCTCGAGTGGTCCCCCTGCCCGGAACCGGCCCCGGCGAAACCCTCGGTGCGAGACGACATTGTCGCCGCACGGGCGGTTCTGGAATGGACGCTGCGGAGGTAAGCGGGATCGGCTTTGCCTTCGAGTTTGGCGATGCGCTCCTGGTTGCGGTAGTCGTAGGGGTCAATGTCGAGGAGGCGATCAATCGTGTCGCAAGCTTGCGGAACCCTGTTCGCGTCCAAGTAAAGATCGAAAAGATGGACCAACGCGTCGAAATACTTGGATTCGCGGTTCATCTCCTCGTAAAGGCGCGCGGTAAACTCCGCGAGCAACACCGAGGTCGGAACCATTCCTCCGAGTCGCTCGACTTGCGCCGCAAATTCATTATCGCGCCGGACACCTTTCATCCACTCCCTCGTTTGCGTCAAGACAGCGATGGCCTTCTCTTCCTCTTTGGAGCGCAGATAGGCTAAGGAAAGCTCGAAGAGCTTCCCAAAGCCATCCTGTTTCTGGCGGTAATGCGCCTCGAGCGCGTGTCGCGCTCGGTCCAGTTGACTTGTCTTAAGAAGGGCATCCCCAAAGATCAACAGGAATGCCGGATCCGATTCGTTCGGGGCAAACGGCTCGAGCAACTTCACCGCTCCCGCGGCATTGCCTTTGCGAAGGCGGGCCTCCGCGAAAAGCAGTGCGGCGGTGCGATCCTGCGGAGCGAGATTGTAGCCTCGCTCGAAGAGCTCCAGCGCTTGATCCAGGCCGCCCGCCGCTTGCGTGAGCTGGCCGGCACGGAGATAGCCGCGGGAAGCAAGCTCCGCATGTCCTAAGCCTTCGGCAAGCTCGGCCATGGTGACATGGCGGACGGCATTCTCGGGATCGAGTTGAGCAATCCTTTCGTAGCACGTGAGGGCGTCTGCACTGTGCCCCTGCTCTTTGAAGCGCTCGGCAGCGACGGCGTATTGCTCGATGGCCTCGAAAAGTCGATTCTGGCGCTGCAGCAATACGGCGTAGCGCATCAATCGGTCCGGTGGCTGCGGGATGGCTCGCAGGAAGCGCGAAAAGATCGCCGAAGCCTTGGCGGCATCACCCGCTTCCACGAGCCGGTCAAACTGTAAGCCGTAGTATTGAGCCGCGCGCACGGGCTCATTCAGCCGCGCGTAAAGATCGGCGAGGGCCTGGAGAGCCTCTTGATTGGCGGGAGCTTCTTCGAGCGCCAACTGGTATTCGGCGACAGCGTCGCGGAGCTTGTTCTTCTCAAGGCTCCGGCGGGCACGTTCGAGACGCTTGTTTACGTCAGCCATGGGGACTCGCGCCCAGACCGGGTGCCGTGGGGCGCGCCTTGGGAAATCGCTGCTCCACCGGAGTTCCCGCAGAAGTTGTCACCGTCGGACCGGGCGCTGAAACAAACAATATATAACGGACGGCGCACGGCTCTCAAAGCGAATTCACCCTGGGCGTGCGGAGGAGTTCACCTAAGCGCGGGTCCGGTGCAGCCAGGCCTGTGGCTCGCTCACGAGGCAGGTCTTTGAGCCTCGTTCGGCAGGCGGCTCACCTGCTCGCGCAGGGTTCGCGGTGATAGTCCGCTACGCAACAGCGCGGCAAAGCCCAGAATGACGAACGGGAACGTCAGTGCGAGAAACGCGAAGATGGAAAATCCAGCGGCGCTCGTCTTGTCCACCTGAAAGACACTCAATCCCAGCACGCAAAAAAATTGATACGAGCCGACATTCGCCGGGGCATTCGGCAGGGAAACGCCAATGTTGATGACAAGCAAGACCACGACTGCCGCCAGAAAGGGCAGCCCCAGACCATAAGACTTCATCATCGACCATAGCGCCAAGATCTGCAGAAAAGGCATCAGCAAGGAGAACAAGACGGCGGGATAAAAGCTGGGCGAAGTGCTCATAGCGTGCAAACCGATGAGCGCGGCCATGAGCTTCCCGGGAAAGCGCCGCGAATTCGACTCGATACATTCATTTTTTTGCAGGCGGAACTCCAGATAGAGAATCACCCCGACGACGATGGCGAGCAGCACCAGCGCAACCACTCCCATCGTGTCGGCGGCTTTCTTGAAGCGTGTCGGAAGGTCCACGAACAGCGAGACGATCGTCAACGACGCCGTGGCCACCACCAGATCAATCAGCCGCTCGACTCCCACCGAGCCGAGGACGCGTCCGAGCTTGATGTCCTCGGTTTTCGAGAGCAGATAGCTGCGCAGGAGTTCGCCGGGGCGCAGCGGGAAAGCAAGGTTCGCGAAGAGTCCGGCAAAGACGGCGCGAACGGCGTGACTCAGCTTCACGCGGCCGAACGGATGGAGGAGAAATTTCCAGCGGACGGCCTGAATGTAGTAGCTGAGGACATCAAACATCATCCCCAGCAATACCCACTTCCAGTTGACGTTGGCGAAGTCGCGGAGAGCGCGGCTGATGTGAATGTCGTGCAGAACCCAAACAAGGCAAATGAGCGCCAACCCGTAGCCCAGCAAACGGGGTACGCGCGAACGGCGAGGCACGACTTGTGCAGTCACGCTCAACTAGACTTCTTGGGCTCCAAAGCGGTTTCGCAGCGCTGGATGCTGATCTTCCCGGAGGGTTCGAGCACGGCTGTCTGCACTTGGCTCAGGTCAAACACCCCCTGCGAGCGCAAGTTGGAGAGCAATTCCCCTCGGCTGATTGTTTCGTTCCGTAGGTTCGCTTCCACCAAACGACCGTGATGAATCAGGAGCGTCGGCACTCCCTCGATCGCTCGCTCAACACGAGGGCTCGAGAAAGCCAGGCGGCTCACCAGCCAATTCGCGCCCAGAACGGTTGAGGCCCCGATCAGGCCGCCTGTGACCGAATTATCCGGGCCAATCATCGCGTTCTGCAAGACGTTGCTCAAAATCAACAGCACGATCAAGTCGAACGGCGTCAGTTGCCCCACCTGCCGCTTTCCCAGCAGGCGGAACATGATGAGCAGGAAAACATAAACGATCAACGAGCGCAAAATCTTTTCGCCCGGCGAAATTTCCGGTAGCCACCAGTGCGGCATTGTCGCTCCTTGTTGCGACGGCTCCCGGCCGGCTCGCAGGCTGCCTGCCCGGAGCCCAGATCGCGTGTCTGAAGGGTCCGCGGAAGGCTAACCCCTCCCGCGGAATCCGCTACAGCCTACGCCATCAGCACTCCCACAGGCAATGCCAACGCTGGCCCATGCCGCAAATCTATGGCAGACTCGACTGTTTGACATGCGGCGCCGATGCGCGCCAAGGCTGCGAGGAGCTAGAACCTCCCGCCCGCTCGGCAAAGCCTTTAGATGAGCCGCACGGAGCCCGATGGACCCCCGGTATATCCGGAATTTCTGCATCATCGCCCATATCGACCACGGCAAGTCAACGCTTGCCGACCGCCTGCTCGAACTGACCGGTGCGCTCAGTCAGCGCGAAATGACCGACCAGGTGCTCGATTCGATGGACCTGGAGCGCGAGCGGGGCATCACCATCAAAGCGAAGAGCATCCGTCTCCACTACAAGGCCGCCGACGGCCAGGAATATCAACTGAACTTGATCGATACGCCCGGCCATGTCGATTTTTCCTACGAAGTATCCCGCGCGCTTTCCGCGTGCGAGGGCGCTCTGTTGGTGGTGGACGCCAGTCAAGGCGTCGAGGCCCAGACTGTCGCCAACGCGTTTCTGGCATCGCGCCACAATCTCACGATTATCCCCGTAATCAACAAAATTGACCTTCCGGCGGCGCGGCCCGATCACGTCAAGGAGCAAATCGAGAACGTTTTGGCCATCGCCGCGAGCGACGCATTGCTGATCAGCGCCAAGAGCGGCCTCGGGGTCGAGAAAGTGCTCGAAGCGGTTGTCGAGCGCGTGCCGCCGCCCAAGGGTTCAGCCGAAGCGCCTTTGCAGGCGCTCATTTTCGATTCGTGGTTTGACTCCTATCGGGGTGCGGTGATCCTTGTGCGGGCCATGGAAGGCCGCATCGCTCCGCATATCAAAATCCGCCTCTGCGCCAACAATGAAGTCTATGAGGTGGAAGATCTCGGCGTGCTGACGCCGAAACCGGTGCCGGTCCCCGACCTTGAAGCCGGGGATGTGGGGTTCATTATCGCGAATATCAAACGCGTCGCCGATGCCCGCGTGGGCGACACGGTGGTCGAAGCCGATCGCCCGGCGCCGCCGCTCCCGGGATTTGAGGCCATCAAGCCGATGGTCTTTGCGGGGCTCTATCCCGTGAACGCGAGCGACTATGAGCTGCTGCGCGATGCCTTGGCGAAACTTCAGCTTAACGACGCGGCATTCTTTTACGAGCCGGAAAATTCGGTCGCTCTCGGTTTCGGGTTCCGCTGCGGATTTCTGGGTCTCCTGCACATGGAAATCGTTCAGGAGCGGCTGGAGCGCGAATTCGGGATTGATCTCATTACGACGGCGCCCAGCGTCCGCTATCGCATCACCACAACCACCGGTGAAGTTATGGAAGTAGACAACCCGACCAAATTCCCGCCGCCAACTTCAATCGGCAAGATCGAGGAGCCCATTCTCACGGCCATGATTATCACTTCCGATGAATCCGTTGGAGGAATTCTGCAGCTCTGCGAAGAAAAGCGCGGCATCCAGAAGAACTTCGAATACCTGTCGCCGACGCGCGTCATGCTCACCTATGAGTTGCCACTCAATGAAATTGTTCTCGATTTCTACGATCGGCTGAAGAGCGTCTCGCGCGGCTATGCCTCGCTCGATTATCACCTCACCGGCTACCGCGATTCGGATCTGGTGAAGCTCGACGTGCTCGTCGGTGGCGAGCCGGTGGACGCGCTGACATTGATCTGCCATCGCGACCACGCGTACGAACGCGGCCGTGAACTCGTCTCACGGCTCAGGAAGCTGATTCCGCGGCAAATGTTTGAAGTTCCCTTGCAAGCTGCCATCGGGAGCCGCGTCATCGCTCGCGAGACCATCAGCCCAATCCGCAAGAATGTTTTGGCGAAGTGCTACGGCGGGGACATCACCCGCAAGCGCAAGCTCCTCGAGAAGCAGAAGGAAGGGAAGAAGCGCATGAAGCGGGTAGGCCGCGTGGATATCCCCCAGGAAGCATTCCTCGCCGTTCTTAAGGTCGCGAGCACCACGGAAGAATAAGCTTAAAGTTACAGTTTCACCTGGGGCGTAGCGGGATGCTTGCGTTCGCGAATGCGCGAATGTAAGCTCTCATTGAGAGGAGTCGGTTGAATGGCGCCAAAGAAGTTCCTAACGAACGAGAAAGGCGAAGAGGTCAGCGTCGTTCTCGATATCAAGGACTACCGCGAGATGCTCAAGGACCTTGAGGAGCTTGAGTCCATTCGGGCCTATGATGCTGCCAAGACGTCCGGTGATTCCTCCGTCCTTTTCCACCAGGCAACTGATGAGATCGAACGCTCACAGAAGTGAGCTATTCAGTTCTAATCCTTCGGCGAACAAAAGGAACTCGCTACCCTTTCCCCTTCTGAGAATTACGACAACATTAACCTGAATCCTGCGTGAGAACGGATCCCTAGAATAGACCTAATGCGCGCCAAAACGCAGTTCTCTCGGTCTTCGGGGCATTACATCCAAACCACACTTTTAGTGAGGTGTGGATGTAAACGGCAAAATAGCCGTTTTGCCCGCTGTGGAACAACGTTTGGCGCAGTTCTAAGCGTCCTCCTCACGCCGGATTCAGGTTAAGCCATACTTCACGAAACACGTCGTAACCCTACGATTCGGCTCCGCGAATCGCCTTTGTTTCGCCAGGATATCCTCGATGCCTCACATTCTGTGCCGTGTAAGAGGTTCATGGCCGAATTCATGCTTGGTAAACCAAGCAGATTTAGAATGTAACTTGACAAATACGTACTAGGTGTGGCAAAAGTCGCTTATTCACACCCCAAGGTGACTGGTAGAAAGGAGGCATATGGAGGGTTGCCGCCTTTCGCTTGTCACAAACCTTTCTGAACTAAAACACAAAAGGAGAAGACGATGAAACTCACAATCAAATCGGCTTTGATCGTCGTGGCACTAGCATTCGCCGTGTCGATTGGAGCGCAAAAGGCAATCGCATCGTGTTCCTGCGGTTCAGGAGGGTATGGGACCAGACAATCCTGCAACCAAACAATCTCTATGCTTTGCTCGGTCCAGAACTTCTCTGACCCTTATTGCATTACCTACACGTGCGAACACACGTCGGGGAGGAATAAAATCAAAGGTTACTGCGGCGCGTGCGGGTACGACCTTGAATGTACTTTCCCTGGTAACGGTTGCTGCTAGAAAAGAGGAGAGACAAAATGAAACTTGGAACTTTCATCATCAGCGTCGGTGCGGTTCTGGCGTTGTGGATTGGGATAAGAGTCCATGCACAACTGAGCCCAGCAGCGCCGCTTAAACCGTTTGTGATTGCACTGACGAGAACCTTGTCGCAACCGGACATCCCGCACAGTATCGGTTGGAACTCGGAGTTGGCCGTGCGGTCGGATGGTTCTTTCGTTGAATTTGTCCAAAGGAGCGATCCACGCCGCCCGGAGAATCCTCACTTCTTTGCTAAGATTACGGATTTCTCCACGATGAGAGAGACCTTTGTGGCGGATGATACCGAGACCACGACAACTCAAGCGCTGGACACCGAGGACGTTCAGTATAAAAAACTGTTCCCGGCAAAGATATGTGGAATCAGAGGCGAAGTCGACCCCTTCATCCAAGGGAAACCGGATGGGAAGCTTCTAGGATTCGAGGTGTTCTACTCTACAGAGACAACTCAGCAAACTGAGGGTTTCGGCGGCGTCCTTCACAAGGGTGTAGATGAGACTTGGAAGACCCCGGTTTTAGGGTGCCAAGCAGTGTTGGAGAAAAATTCCTTCTACCACCAAGAACCTGACGGTTCGTGGGTGTGGGAGGCTACGAATACAACTACTGCCACGCGGGTCGATTTCAAGCCTGTAGACGATGCGTTTGTCATCCCAAAGGGCTACAGGGAAATCGCCACCGGTGACTTGGTCATGCTCCAACACCAAATGTATCCCACTTTTTACGCTCAGCACCCACCTGACATGACTCTGAGGCTGAATCAGGCGTATGAGAAGAGAAAGGTGAAGTAATGGATCGACGCACCCGCTTTTGTCTTTGGTGTTGCCTCTGCCGCACGCACGCACGCACGCGCAGCGCTGAAATTCTTCGCGTGAATTCGCTCGAATCGAGCGCGCCTCTCCTGTCGATTCGTCTAAGGGAAGCACACATATTTTCCCTCACATTTTTACCTTCGCGCGACCCTGCCAAAATAAAACCTGCATATTTCCAAACGTGAAACGCGAAATCGCCAATATCCATGCGGGTTTGCGCCGTTTTTCGCAAATTTTAAAATCAGTGTTTGTCACGGGTTTTCACTTTTCCGCGTGTACAACGCGATGTGAAATAGCCCCTATCCATGCGGTGGTTCGCGCTTTTCCCAATGGCAATCTGCGGATCGCCCCTGCGAGTGGCCGGTTCCGAAGGTTGAACGCGAAATAGGCCCTATCCATGCGGGGTTTGAGCGATTCACCTTCTGGCAGGGTGGCGCAGAGTTAGCGGTGCGTTCTAATACCCCGGGAGCACGTTGACGGGGTTAGAACACGTAGGGATGGATTCGGCTACACCTGCGTGGGGTGGGCGGCGCGAGAGCACGACCCTTTTCCGCTTTCGGCGGGTCAATACTAAATGAGTGGCGAGCCCGTAGCCGAATTGCTCCCTACGCGCCGTTTGCTTCTCGCTCAAATTGCGCGTCCGAGCAATCGCGATTGAGTCTCATCGCCCGCATCCACGGCATTGGCCGACAGGTGCGCGGCTCGTTGGCATTTCGGCGGATGTGTGAAGTGGTATTCTCTTGCGCAGGAGGGGTCATGGGCAAGAAAAGCCGAAAGGATTTGCAGAGGCAGTTTATCGAGCTTGGCGTCTGGGGTGGTGTCCCTACTAGTCATGCTTAGATTTTCCGCGCAATCATTCGTTTCTGCCACATCCACGATCACACAAATCGTACATGTATTGAACCGTAGCGAACAGCTAACGGACGAACACATACGTGCGTTGGGCGCGTCACTCGGGGAACTCATGCGCGAATGTGAGAAGGTGGACTTGCCTATAACCCTTGCTCAGTTGAAGAGAATTAGGGAATCCCTCGGGGACCGAGGCGTTTCTAACGACAGCGTTCGCCAACAGCTTCATGAACTCGCAAATCGAATGTGGGATGAACTCGATTCCCACATTTTCTATCAAATAGAATCCTCCAAGTCACGCTACTACGAAAAGCCGAATGAACTATGGGGGGAAGGCGTATCCAAGGCTTTTCCCTCTGCGATCCCGGAGCTAACAGATGCGGCAAAATGCTATGGGTTAGAAAGAAACACGGCCTGTGTTTTTCACCTCATGCGTGCTCTTGAAGTAGGGCTATCGTGTATGGCGAAGCCATTCGGCGTGAGCACGGATCACACGAATTGGCAGAATATCATTGAGCAGATTGAATCCAAGGTTCGAGAACTCTCAAAAACGAAGCCGAAAAACTGGAAAGAGGACCAAGAGTTCTATTCGCAGGCCGCAAGCTATTTCATGATCGTGAAGGATGCGTGGAGAAACTATACCGCCCACAGACGAGGCAGATATGAAGCAGAAGAAGCTGAACGCATCATGGAAAACGTCTGTGGATTCATGCAGAAGCTTGCCACACGGCTAAAGGAGTAGCGTGAAAAGCGTCGTCCGCATCCACGGCACTGGCCGACTCCTGCGCGACTTGTTGGCGTCACGCCTGACAAGGGAGCTGCCTTTGTGGTATTTGGGTCAGTTTCCGATAAAGCGCGGTAAATACGGTCGAGTGGATTGCTTCCGATGGTCAGTTCCAGTGCAGGATGGTGCCCTCTCCGCCCACCGCCCAGCCCGACTGCGGCGTGGCAAAGGCCACGGAACACAGGGATCCGCGGGTGCCGCTGCTCTGCGTCTTCCAACTGCCGCCGCCGTCCTCAGTGTGCAGGATGGTGCCCTCATAGCCCACCGCCCAGCCCGACCGCGGCGTGGCAAAGGCCACGGAATCCAGGACTGCGCGGGTGTCGCTGCTGTGCGTCTTCCAACTGCCGCCGCCGTCCTCAGTGTGCAGGGTGGTGGCGAAACGAACCGACACCGCAATAGCACCAGTCCGTGGAACAGAATGCGCACGCCGCTTTGAATTTGGGGGCCCGCGTGAGCGTCAGTTAAGGCGACTCATGATATTCCAGCGCAAATTTGCAGGAAAGGGCTGAAGCATAAGCCCCGGAAGGACATCTAGTAGGGTCACTTTGGGACGCACGACGGGGAATATGCGGGTCCGTGATTCGCCGGAAACCTGAACAATCGCCTTAGCCGCTAGCACGTAATCAGCCCACATACGACTAGCATTAACAAGTACAATCGTTTTCGTCTCATGTGGCTTCCATTTTGGGACTACAATTTCTTTTCGGTCTCGAGCTACTTCCTCACCCGAGGAGCTTTGTTCACCGCTCGGCGTCTTGGCAGCAATG
>JBARRP010000232.1:0-24406 GCA_049644285.1 Candidatus Acidiferrales bacterium
CCCGGTGAATATCAGGTCTATGACGTCAGAGATGGAATCATGGTAGATCTTAGCGACGCTGCTTGAGGATTGACGAAGAAAGTCTTTGCGCGATGAGGTCCCTTCGCCATGCTAATCGGCGAGCGCCTGCGTGCCTTGCGAGAAGCGAAAGGGCTAAGCCAAGGCGACATTGAAAAGAGGACTGGCCTCCTGCGCTTTTATGTCTCGCGGGTCGAGAACGATCACACGACCCCAGCTATCGAGACGGTAGAAAAATGGGCCAGAGCGCTTGAGATTCCGCTGTATGCCATCTTCTACGAAGGCAAAAGGCCAGCCAAACCTGCTGCGCTGCGGAAGCCAATACAACTCCTGTCTCCCGGCGACACGCGGTTCATGAAAAAGCTGGCGCGGTCGTTGTCCCGAATACAAGAACAGGACCGGCAATTGCTCCTGCAAACTGCGCGGAAGTTGGCCTCGCGCAAGAAACGGACGCACAACTGATCAGTTCGTGCGGGCGGCCGAGCTCGGAACACGCGGCCGATTAAGGCTGTTTTCCACCCGCCAGAAGGAACTGTTTCTGTAACCGGTACTCTCAAGGGTTCGCTCCTGCTGCGCGCTGCAGCGCTTCTCCCGTCAGAAGCACGGATTTCCATTGATCGAGGAATGTAGCTCCGAGCCTTTGGTAGAAGTCGATAGCAGGTTGATTCCAGTCCAGCACTTCCCAGCGGACGCCGTAACAGCTCTCCCGCTGAGCAATGCCGGCGACGTGAGCGAGCAACGCCTTACCGATTCCCTTGCTCCGAAATTGTGACCGCACAAACAGATCTTCGAGGAACAGGCCGGGACGCCCTTCCCAAGTGGAGTAGAAACCGAAAAAGACAGCGTAGCCTGCCGGTTGGCCTTCCCATTCCGCAATCAGGACGCGGAACTTGGGCTGCGGCCCGAAACCATCTCGCACCAAGTCCGCTTCAAGTAATGACCACTAGGTCCGGTTGGCGTTCGTACTGCGCTAGCTCATAAATCAGATCCTTGAGCAGCGACACGTCGTTCACAGTGGCAGGACGAATTGAGAGCATGATTTATTTCCTTTGGGACAACACGCACGTGGGAACACCTGTTCCAAATGAAACATCATTATCTCGGGCTTGGTCGTATCATGAGCGTGTGCCTGATAAGAAATCAAAGAAAGAATCCGACAAAGCAACACTCGCCAGCGTCAAGAAAGAAATGGCGGAGCCTCGTATAGCCCTATCGGCCCGGATGGAGGATGTAGCATCAGCCGGTCACGACAAGGGTCAAAAGGGGTGATCTCACGTTAGGGCTCGCGGCTTGTCCTGACCTCGGCCTCGGGACCGAATCATCGAAGCGCCATAACGGCCTAAGATTTTGGTCGATCAGCTCAGGATTGCCCGGCTTCGCGCACAGGGGCTCTCCTGGCTTGCGATTCCGAGAGGCGCCGGCATCATTCGGCCCCTGCCTCTCGTAGCTGGATAACGAACGCATCCCGCGGTGGCTCACCGAAATTGGCTCGGGCGAGCACATGTAGGCAGCCGCCTTTCCGAAGCGCAAGAGCTGTTCGTCGCTCATCTTTCGTAGTTGTGTGCGCACCTCGTCTGCGTCGGTCGGCTCATTGCTGGCGAAGCGATACACGGGCGGTCCTCGTCCGCGGTCGGAGTGTAGCAGCTCTCGGGAACCCAAGTGCAGATTCCTGGTCTCATCAATCAGCTCTGAGCTGAATCCTTACTCAATCTTAAGACGTTCTTTTGGGGTTTGAACCTGCGATTGAAGGTATTCGATTTTAGAGCGCATGGAACGAACATAGAAGTGCACACCCAAGGTAGCCGCCACTGCGATTACAGCGATTCCCCATAGAGGGATACACATGGCATGCCTCCTATCAAATCGAGACACTACCCCAAATGAGATGGCGGGAAAAGAAAAAGGCCGGACGCCAGAGACGCCGGGCAAAATCAAATTAGCCCACTGCTTCGAGCGCGCTATGTGGACTCGTCGGCTCACGTCTTCTCAGGGTGTACAATGTGGTTTGCTTGGGAGCCCAAGTCCGGAAATCCTGGGCTAACCCAGCGACCGCCACTTTAGGAGGTTGACATGTTTGCTCGCATTGTTTCCGTGCAGTTGAAGCCGAACACACATAGAGAATTTTCCGAACTGTTTGATAGGGAAATCCTTCCGACCCTTCGTAAACAGCCGGGCTTTAGGGACGAACTCTTGGTTGTTGACCCTGGCGGACCGGAAGTGGTCGCAATCAGCCTGTGGGACTCGAAAGAAAATGCGGAAACCTATAACCGCGCAAAGTATCCAGAAGTGCTGAAGACCTTGGCGAAAGTGACCGACGGCACTCCCAAGATAAGGACTTTTCAGGTGGCCTATTCGACCTTCCACAAAATAGCCATTGGGGTAGCAGCAAACCAATCGCCGAACACATCTCCAACGGCCGGGGTTGGGGGTTAATGGCAATTTCCATAGCCCAGCGTTGGATGTCCCACCGACAACGACAACTACGTGAGCGTATAAGGACGGCGTCTATTCCACACAAACTTCCGCCGCGCCCTATCGTCCTTCTCCAAAGGAATCCCAGGTTGATAACAATTGAGGGCAGCTGCTGCCCAACTCCGTCACCGTCGCGATTTTTTACTCCCAAACATTTCCACTTGCCTGCCAATTCGAGCGCACGCAAGCGGATGTCGTGAGCTTCGGTTTCCCTCTGGTCGGTTACTAGATGCGCGACCTGCAGGAAAAGACCGGCACGGCCAATAACTTGTCCCTGCTCGTATGGGCGGCGGCAGATGGATAGCGGTGACCAGCGAATCGATGGAGAGGAAAGAAATGCACGCCCCGCGTGAGTCGAAGGAATCGGCAAAGAACGAAGTTGAGGCCGGGCGAGAGTTGGGTGATTACTCGTGCAGGACAACACTCAGGAGGGAATTGTTGATGTAGATCCCGCCATTGTATTTGATGAAGCCCGATTTCCTGAATTTATTCATGTAAAAATTGACCCGCGAGCGTGTTGTCCCGATCATTTCCGCCAGCATCCCTTGCGACACTTTGGGGAGCATTTTTTGAGGCTGGTCTTGCTTGCCATAACGCGCGAGTAGAAGAAGAGTACGCGCCAGCCGTTTCTCGCTGGAGTTAAAAAGCTGATCCACCAGGTCCTCCTCAATTCGGATGTTCCGTACCACCATGTAAGAAATAAAACGGTCGGAGAGCGCATGTTCGGTGTGGAGCACGCGTATCATCTCGGTCTTTTCAATAACAAGTACAGTTGTAGGTGTGATCGGGGTCGCTGTCTCCATGCGAAAAGGCAGACCTGCCAGACACCCCTCGCCAAAACAATCGCCGGGCCCCAGAACCGTCACGACGGCTTCTTTGCCGGTCTCATTGACCACGGTAAGCTTCACACTGCCTTTCTGAATGTACACGACACTCTGAGAGGGATCGCCCTGGCGGAAGAGGATTTCCCTTCCTCGGAATTCCGCAACTTTTCTCGACACACCGGCTGAATGGAGGAAAGCTTGGGCGTCGAAAGTGCGCTTTTTCTTGGATTTCGTACTGGTTGAACCAGAAACTGTTTCCATGAAATCGCTACCTATTGCGTCTTCTAGCAGAATCATGGAAATCGAGTCAACACTCTCTGGAAAATCTATGTATCCAAAGCGTCAAGGTCGGGCGCTCCTCGGAGAGCGCCGACTCCAGCTTGTCCCCATCATTAGCATGTGTCCGCGAATGTTCAACCAGAATTCGAAAGTGTTCAAAACGGGACAGACGTCCGTCTTCTCTGTGACTAATTTGGTGTCCGTGTTCTCCGCAGTGTTCTCCCGCACACGAAGAGGCATCAGCGCAGTTCGGAAGAACGAGATCGCAGATGTTCTCGCGCTCAGAAGCAAGGAGATGAAAACATGTTTGGGATAATCGCCGGAGTTCTGATTGTTTGTTGGTTGCTTGGATTTTTCGCATTTCACGTAACCACCTCGTTCATTCACGTTGCCCTCGTTGTGGGCCTGATATTGCTTGTGCTGCATTTCATGAGAGGCAGAACAGCAAGCGTGTAGAGAACGCTGGCCAACGCCAGATCCGGTGCCTAAATCGACGCAGGGCTGCGTGTCACCGAGACAGTGGCTCTCGAAGCGTCAGCAGACTCATCTAAGTTCGATCGGGTAGCCGCGCGGACTGCGGCCGGCAAGGTTTAAGCACTAGCCTGGGAGAGAGTGGCGACATCGCCGCCTTCTCCCGTTTCTTGCGCGGTAGTTTTTTTTCGCCCGCCACTTTTGATCAGTACATTCGGCCCAAAGTAAGACGAATAAGGGAGAAAACACATGGAAGAGCAATTTAACAAGGATGCTAGTCAGGGTAGCTTTTCGGGGCAGGGCGCTGGTACGGCCGCAAGGATGAAAGAGGAAGTGGCGGATAAGGTCGCCACAGCCCAGGAGAAGGTTGGAGATTTCGGGCGAAAGGCTGTCGATGCAATTGACGCACAGCGCGCGCCTGCAGCCAGCGCACTGGATAGAACCGCGTCAGCTCTTCACCAAACGGCGGAAAAAGTAGGCAGCGCGGCGCATGCCACGGGGGATAAGATTCAAGCTACCGCCGATTACCTTCGTCAGACCGATGTGAAGGGCATGATGAATGATGTCCAAGACCTTGTGAAGCGTTACCCAGGACAATCGCTCGCAGCGGCCGCTGTGGTTGGTTTCCTGCTTGCGCGAGTCTTGCGTAGGAACGATTGAAGTGACTCGCCTAGAGGTGCGTTGGAGAACATATGCCATTGCAAAGCCAGAGGTCTGTTCCGGAAGTCCTACAGGACATTGTTGCAAATCTGCAGGAAATCATCCGTTCTGAGTTTCGACTCGCCACCACCGAGATTAAAGAGGAAGGTGCTAGGACTTTCAAAAAAGTGGCCACGTTCGGAGCAGGGATTGTCTTCGCAATTTACGCGCTCGGGTTTCTACTGCTAACGATTGTATACGCGCTAAGTACCGTAGTGGCACCTTGGTTGGCGGCTCTGCTCGTCACTGTGCTGGTAGGATTGCCCGGCATTGTGTTTATCAATCTAGGCCGAGAACGGTTAAAACAGGTCAATCTCATGCCCGACAAGACTATCGCAAGTGTGAAGGAGAATGTTCAATGGGCGAAAAAGCAGATCAAATAGAACGGCACATTCGGGATCAACGCAACGAACTGGGCGAGCACATCAATGAGCTACAAGAGAAAGTGAAGAGGGCGGTGGACTGGCGCGTTCAGTTTGAGGAAAGGCCGATGACCATGATCGGAATTGCTTTTGGTGGTGGGGTGTTGCTGTCAGCTCTTATAGGCGGCAGGTCGCGCTCAAGGCACCCGAAGCAATCGTTGGATCCTCAAAGGAGTCCTTCGGGGGACCAGCGAGCGGCTCGCGCCGATTTCGGGATCAATGGCAGCGCCGCGTATAACAAGAACAAATCTTCGGAATCCTGGAGGAACATCAAAGGTGCCCTGGCTGGAGTTGTAGCAACAAAGTTCGGACGTATCTTGGACTCAATCATCCTGGGTTTTAACGAAGAATACGGGAAGACTCGAACAGGCAATGGCTCGTTTCGTGATCCGCTCTAACTCGGTCGGGAAAGTCCAAAAGAAAATCGGCCAAGTGGAGAACGTCCTCAGAAAATAGTGTGGACGGCCCCGCTTGGGGGGAGCCGTTTCAACCCCATAAAAGGAGAAACATGAAAACGGTCAGATTGTTGGTAACCTCGCTCACGCTCTTAATCGTCGGAACCCTTGCGGGGTGCTCAGGTACAATGAAGTCGCCCGATGTTTCTGACAGCAACCGCAAATCGCTAGACCAGGCCGGTCTCCAGAACGTTTCGGTAAGCCAGGATCGGGATAAAGGCGTCGTTACCCTTGGCGGACACGTTCCATCTGACGGTGACAAGTCACAAGCTGAATCCATTGCCAAGTCCATTGCGGGCGGACAAGTTGTGTCAAACCAGATTGGGGTGATTCCGCCAGCTGCCGAAAGTGAAGCTAAGACAGTCAATTCGGATCTGGACAAGGGTATCGAGAAAAATCTGGACGCTGCTCTCATCCAGCACAGGCTCAACAAGGGTGTTAAATACGACGTGAAGAATGGCGTCGTGACATTGACCGGCGAGGTTAATTCTCAAGCCCGGCGCGCACAGGTCGGAAAGGTCGCATCAGCAGTTCCCAATGTGCAGCAGGTGGTGAATGAGTTGCAGGTTAAGGACCAAAAGGCGACTTCGTCACACTGAGACCTAGTGCACCGCATCTAATGGGGTTTTGTCGATTCCCTGACCGTCGCGTAGTTAACAAGTGAGAAAGGAGCTCCGAAGCACCGCCGTTAAGTTGCTGATTCTATGGCTGCCAGAATTTTGACGAAGGACAAGAGCTAGCGAACATCAATCCCAACACTCTATCCTGGAGAAAAGCGCCTTGAAAGATGAAACGGCTTCTGGAGGTGTTAAGAAAATGTCTCGCTCCGAACTTATCGAGTTGTTGAATCAAGACCTGGCGCGCGAATACCAAGCGATCATCGCTTACGTCGTCTATTCACAGGTGTTGAAGGGCGCTGAGTTCATGAACATCGCAGGCGAACTTGAAAAGCACGCTGCACAAGAACTGAGCCACGCACTAATCATTGCTAAGCAGATTGATTATCTTGGCGGTATGCCGACTGTTGAACCCAAGACCGTCCGGACATCAGAAAAAGCCAACCAGATGTTGCAGTTCGATCTCGAAAACGAAACTGAAACTATTCGAAATTATCGCGAGCGAGTCCGCCAATGCGAGGAGTTGGCTGAATATGCTATGGGCGAACAAATTCGCGAGATCTTAATCGACGAACAAGACCACCAAATTGCTCTGGCGACTGCTCTGGGCAAGAGCGTGTCAGGTCCGCGTAGCGCCAAATAGGAACAATGAGGAATTCATGTCTGGGCATAAGGCATAAAAGGATCAGGATTCCTGTCTGGCTCGCGATGATGGCACTTGCCGCCAACGAGGATGGCAGCAATGGCTAAGAAGAATCTCGCGGAGCTCCTCGTCGATACTCTTTTGGCGGCAGGCGTGAAGAGAGTTTACGGTCTTGCGGGTGACTCTCTCAATGGGATCACGGAAGCAATTCGTACCGACGAGAGCATCAAATGGATTCATGTCCGGCACGAAGAAACGGCCGCATTTGCTGCTGGAGCGGAGGCGCATTTGACGGGCAGCCTGGCGGTGTGTGCCGGGAGCTGTGGCCCCGGGAACCTGCATTTAATTAATGGATTGTACGATGCCAACCGCAGTCGTGTCCCGGTCCTCGCTATTGCAGCCCACATTCCGAGTTATGAAATCGGAAGCCGGTATTTCCAGGAGACTCACCCAGAAAGCATTTTCCGTGAATGTAGTCACTACTGCGAACTCGTTTCCCAAGCGGAGCAGATGCCGCGTGTCTTGGAGATCGCAATCCAAACAGCACTCGCCAAACGAGGCGTAGCGGTTGTCGTGCTTCCCGGCGATGTCGCCTTGCGGGAGGCAATCAATTCCAAGCCTCGTCTTCACTTCCCGGAGATTAGCACGACGATTCGGCCTTCCGACGAAGAGATTGCCAAGACCGCTGGCATTCTTAACGAGTCGCGGAAGGTCACCATCTTTGGCGGTGCTGGGTGCGCGGGTGCCCACACCGAATTGATCGAGCTAGCAGGGAAGTTGAAAGCACCTATCGTGCACGCGCTCCGCGGCAAGGAATTCATCGAGTATGACAATCCATTTGACGTCGGAATGACGGGTCTGCTCGGATTCTCCTCCGGCTATCGCGCCATGATGGACTGCGACACGCTGTTGATGTTGGGTACCGATTTTCCTTATCAGCAGTTCTATCCGGAGAAAGCAACGATCATTCAAGTGGACATTCGCGGGGAACAGATCGGGCGGCGAACCAAGGTTGATTTAGGAGTGGTGGGCGACGTGAAAACAACCCTTCGCGCCCTTCTCCCCAATCTCACTGAAAAAGCGGATGACCAGCACCTTTCCGCCTTGATTCAGCACTATCAGAAAACGCGCAAAGAGCTGGATGACCTTGCAGTCGGTGCAGGCCAGAAATCTATTCATCCACAGTATGTCGCAAAAGTGATCAACGAACTCGCGGCGAAGGACGCGATCTTTACGTGCGATGTTGGCACGCCCACCATTTGGGCAGCGCGCTATCTTGCGATGAACGGTAAACGCCGGTTATTGGGGTCTTTTTCCCACGGGTCAATGGCCAGTGCGCTTCCGCAGGCGATTGGAGCGCAGCTTGTTTACCCGGATCGCCAGGTGATTACCTTGTCTGGAGACGGCGGACTCGCGATGCTCATGGGTGACCTGCTGTCGCTTCGGCAGCTCGACTTACCTGTGAAGCTGATCGTCTTTGACAACAGTGCGCTGGCCTTTGTGGAACTCGAAATGAAAGCGGCCGGCATCCTTGATTTCGCGACGGAGCTTCACAACCCGGATTTCGCGAAGATGGCCGAAGCCGCAGGCGTGCTCGGACTAAAGGCAAATGTGCCGGAGCAAGTCCGCCCCATGCTTGTCCAAGCGCTAAGCCACCCAGGACCAGCTCTCGTAGAAGTTGTAGTTAACCGCCAGGAACTTATGCTGCCGCCGTCGGTTAAGTTGGACCAAGTAATGGGTTTCAGTCTTTTCATGATGAAGGCCGTGCTCAATGGCCGGGGTAACGAAGTCATCGATCTTCTAAAGACCAACTTATCCTGATAAACAGTCCCCGCTTAGCTCAATTGTCACCGCTATCGCTCCCCCATTCCTGAGCCTGACCAAAGCTTGGAGAGCTGCTTTTGGAACTGGGGAACTAACGCGCAGCATTTCTCGATTTGGCGGGTATAGCCCAAGCGTGGTTTGCGGGGATGTGGCGTCAGGGTTCGAGTTAGGTATTGTCAATACGATCCTAATTCGGCTCGAATGTGACCAATCCGTTGGTGATCCGAGCTAGAGTTTCGATATCTACATAGGAACGGCCATCGACCTGCACGACTGTTGCGCCCGGAGTATTCCCATTGACGAGCAACTTTTTATCGGGCATGCGCTGTGCGAAAAGGAGTCCCGCAAGTGATAGGACAAATCCAAGCAACACCACCCTTTGAAGATTGAGGTGTCTATGAGAAAACACCGTGCGCCAGCTTCCGGTGCGAAGTGCAGGTCCAAATTACGCGCACTCGCCATTAATCTAGCGGCCATTACGGCTGCTCAGGGTGGGTACAGCATGAATAGTGGCTTTCTCCAAAGGACGTAGCACGGCCCCATTCGGTACTGTTCCGGCAGCACATTGTCGCAATGTCCAAGGCCGCTTCCTAGATCAAGGCGGCCGCGCGGAGGGTGTTGGCGCGGCATTTCAATGGAACCTGGCGGCAAGGGCAGCTTCCAAGCAGTCAAACTGCAAAGGTCCGCCCGAACTACCGTGTGCAGTCACTCGGCAAGGGACATGGCCGCCACGCATTCCACATATTCTAGGGCGGAGCATAAACGATACTCAGGACGAGCGTCTGTCTAGTTATGAACAGTTATGAAGTGGGGGCGAAAACGAACGTCCGGACAAGTTAGATCTGAAGCGGGGGTTTCACTCATTCGTGAAAGTCAATCGTCCAGTCTCATTCTTACTGGGGTAGATGGTATATCGCTGGGACCCTGGTAGCTCGCATCTGAGTGTTGATCGGATGGCCAGCTTTGCGGAACAGTCTTCCGTTCCATCTTCAGCGAATCTCGTCGCACCGGGCAGATTCACGAGCCCTGTCTCAACTTTCGGCGGGAGATCTCCCCTCAGATAGGCATCAATGTTCTCTTCCATTTCTATAGGAAATTGTGGCGCGGGACCCACTAACTTTTCCTGGTAGACCTTCAGCATAATTTCTCGGAACACGGGAAGCGCCGCCAGAGCGCCGGTTTCCTTCGCGCCCAACGAGCGGTTGTCATCAAAGCCGATACGCACTGCCACGGTAATTCCGTCGAGCCCAAATGTGGACCCCACAAACAGAGCATCTCGGAAGTTGTTCGTCGTGCCGGTCTTGCCCATCACTGGAATGGGGAAGGCGTGCGAATCAAGAGCGTGCGCAGTGCCGGATGGGATGCGCACGACCCCGCGCAGACCCTCCTGAATCATGGGCAATCCAAAATCGTTGCGGTTCGCGCACGGCCCACGGTAGCTATAGACATCCTCTCCCTGCGTATGTTGAATTTTATCAATTACGTGTGGTTCTCCGGGCATTCCGCCTGCCATCAGCCGGTAGGCGTTTGCGAGTTCCAGCAACGTCACTTCGGAGGCCCCAAGGGCCGTCGTAATGTAGGGTTGCAACTTGGTTCGGATGCCCACGTCTCGCGCGGTTTTCAGCACGGAATCAATCCCGATCTGCCCGGCGACCCATACGGCCGCCGCGTTCCTCGACTCGGCCAGCGCCTGCCGTGCCGGTATCATTCCCTCAAATTGGTTGTCGAAACTGACGATCCATTTGATCGTTCGACCGTTGGCACCAGCCACCGAGATGGGTTCGTCGGGTACGGATGTATCCAGATCGAGAGCGCCTTGGCGAAAAGCTGCCAGATAAACAAAGGGCTTCATCGCCGAGCCCGGCTGGCGTCTCGATTGAGTTGCGCGGTTGAAATCGCTGTATGTGTTGTTGCGGGCTTTGTACACCTCCCGGCCACCTGTCTCGGCCAGGATGGCGGAATCACTGTTTCGAAGAACGACCACGGAACCTTGAATCAGCCCCCTGCTCTGGGGATGCCGCTTCTCATAGACCTTCAAGCCATTCTCCAGTGCCACGTTCGCAATGTGTTGGATACGGTGGTCAACGGTCGAATAAACTTGGATGTGGCCTTCGAGGAGCTGGTCAAATCCGATCTCGGAGCCAAGGTTGGGACCGAGTCGTTGGAGTTCCTCGAGAGTCGTCTCCACCGCGGCGGGCGCTTCGACCGGTTCAATGGCATGAGCAGCCAAACGAATTGGCGCTAGCTTGAGGCGCTGGGCCGCCTCCGCAGGAAGGAAGTGATTCGCCACCATGAGGTTCAATATCTGATTTCTCCGGCGCGTGGGTTTTTGAAGGTCTTCCATCGTGGGAGCGTATTCGCCAGGTGACTTTGTGATGCCAGCCAGCAGTGCCGCCTTGTCAGCGTCGTCCACAGTGAACGCCTCAATGGGCTTGTGAAAGTAATAATCTGAGGCTGCCGCAAAGCCATATCGGCCATTCCCCAAGTAGACGAAGCTCGCATAACGCGCGAAGAGCTCTTCCTTGGCCCGGCGTTTAGACCCGTACTGCTTCCGCATCTCTCCCTCGATCCACAAAGAGAGACGGATTGCCTCTATTTTCAGCAGGAGTCTGTTTGTGCCAGGCACACCAATGACGAAGGCTAGAGCGTGCGGAAGTATGCCCTCATGCTGAAGCGAGTTGCTGTTTTTTGTGCTGGAAAGTTTTTGCAGGTAGTAGCCGCGCACGAGCTGCTGGGTGATCGTCGAGCCCCCTTGTGGAAACACGAGCGGACGCTTGGCGGCATCTTCACCATCGAAAGCTGTGAAATGCGCGAACAAGGCTCGAATGTTTGTCTTGGCCAGCAAACGAAGGAAGGCGGAGTAGTCCACTCCCGAATGTGAAAAAAAGTTTCCATCCTCAGCCGACAGTACGGCTTCGCGCACGACGTCAGGAATTTCCTCATACCGAATGATGTCCCGGTGTTCTCGCCCCAATTCGATGAGGACGTGACCATTCGCGTCGTAAACGTGGCCCATCGCGGGAGGCTCAAAGCGAATAAATCCATCTAGATCGGGAAGGTTTGTACGATTAAAGTTGACGTAGAAAGCTGTGAATACCGCGAAGACCACCGGAACCAGGGCGATTCCAGCGACGACCCGGAAAACAACACCGGCCGTGCGATTGTTCCGCACAGCGACAAATGCCTTGTGAAGTAGCGCCGGGACCTGTCGAATGAAATCGTGAGTATTCAGCATGCGATCTGCCACGACCAAAGGGCGCGGTGTCCTTCTTGTTGTTCCATTCCGCGCGCACTTTCAGAATGGATTGTGAATCGGGCGACCAGACCGTCAGTGGAATATTGTCGATATAGGGCACATTCGAGAATTGCCGCCACACCACCTCAGGCTGGATCAAACCCTCCCCAAGTCCACCGGCCTTTTAGGCTATGGCGCTTCTACCTCTTAACAAATCGAAGACGAGGAGCACTATACCCACGACGAGGACGATATGAATGAATCCAGGGGTAACGTGAAATGCGAAAAATCCAAGCAAACCAAAGAACAATCACAACTGCGCCGATTAACCCAAGCATGTTTTCACCCCTGGCTTCCGAGCGCTAGAACATTGGCAATCCCGTTCTCCCGTCTCTGATGCCTTTTTGTCTCCGGGAAAACAATGTGCACAGACTATAGTAGACACGGAGAACGCGGACGTCTGTACCGTTATGAACACTTTCGGATTATGATTTTACGTTCAGTCATCCACGCGATACCTGAAGGGTTGACCACCCAGACCCCGGACATGGCTGAATATGCGGGTAACAGCACTTCCGTGGACGTCCTTGCTTGTGTGCCGAAGCCTGTGTCTGCTCAGAGCGGCGGAGGCTCTCACCGGGGCGGAGGCTCCCATGGAGGAAGCTCTCACGGAGGCGATAGCTTCCACGGCGGCAGGCACGCTAGGTTCAGCGGGGGCGGACATTCTCACGGCGGCTCGCGCAGCGGGGCGCCCGTGTCGTCCGGTCACATGGGCGGGGGGCACGCTGCACTCGCACTCGTCTTTAGTAGCGGCCGATTGGGCGAGAACTTCGAGGTCAGCACCTCTCAGATGCAGCGCCCCGATTCGTTTCCATCTCAACGCCGTCCTGGCTCGGGGCATTCGGGGCAACTTACGCAAGGAAGGGGCGGACTCCAGCCAATCTTCATCGTCTCCACATGATGCCTTGATTCATTTTCATGCTTTTGCCACGCAGCGCGCCAACTTAAATCGGGCGGACGGGAGTATCTTTCGCCGCAGATTTTACAGATCTTGCGGTCACTGTCCGGGCTGCGATCGCCAGCGTGCGGGGCGCGATGGGCATCCGGCTGATTGCATTCTCCTATGGCAAAAGCGTGATGCGGGCCTGCTGGCGCATTTTGCGGCGCAGATAACCGACCCGGTGGAGAAGGAGCGCGCCTGGCAGCGCTATCATGACATTCGCCGTTTCGCGGAATCGAAGAGCTGCCGGCATCGGCAGATCTGTTGTCATTTTGGCGAGAACGCAAGGTGGAAATCATGTGGGGCGTGCGACGTCTGCGGCTGCGAACTCGAGTGGCTGTCGAAACCTGCCGGAGTGCCTGTCGAATCCGAGCGGCCAAAGCGGCGCCGGTCCGCGCCGCCCGCTGCTGATGGGGACCGCCGCCCTGGGAGGTCGGAATCGTTCGAAAAGGTCGTTGGCGTGGAGGTGGACCCCGAACTCCGCGAGTATCTTCGCGAGTGGCGGCGAGCCACGGCGAAGCAGCACGGCGTTCCCGCTTTCGTCGTGATGCACGATACTTCCCTCGAAGAACTCTGCCGATTACGTCCCCGATCGCTCTCCGAGCTTCTGCGCGTCTCCGGATTCGGTGAACGCAAAGCCGAGCTGTATGGCCACGAAATCCTCGATGTGCTGGCTCGATTTCGCAACGGCGCCCGGGCTACTGCGGTGCCGGAGCAGAAGTCGAGGCCTGCGCAAGAAACGATGAGGTTGCTTGCGGAAGGGCTCACCTTCGACGAGATCGCTAAGGTTCGCAGCCGGCAGCTCGCCACGATTGTCAGCATGGTCGCCGATCTGGTCGAACAGGGAGATTTGGAGTTTCAGCCTGGCTGGGTAAATTCCGAAAAGCAGGTAAGCATCGAAGCAGCCTGCGCAAGTCTCGGTCTGGACCGACTCAGACCGCTCAAAGAGGCATTGCCGCCGGAAATCACGTTTGAAGAGCTTCGACTCGTGGTGGCGCGACTCCGCCGCCAGCAGCGTCAGAAGCGGTCCATCGATGATGCAGAGTCACGTGGTCGGGGCATGGAGATTTGAACTCCAGACCTCCTGCGCCCAAGGATTGACCGCACGAAGAATCAACAAGTTATACCGAGCGCCATGGGTGAATTGCTTCAGGCATAAGGACGGGACGACCAAAGCGAATCCAAAACTTCACGAAAGTCTAGTTACGAACACAACCATGCTTATGCATTTACTGTGGCGGGTCTCGTAGTTCGATCTTATTGCTTCGGTACGGCTGAAAGCCGCTACCCCAATCCACCCCGATCACTTCCATGTCGAGCTTTTCGCCGTCTACGTGGACGATGACGTAGTGATAAGGATTCGATCCGCGTTCGACACTCGGCTTGACGAGATGCTCCAAGGTGACTTTGCTCGATTCGTTGGCCTTGAGATAGTCGCGAAGATCGGGTTCCCTTGTATATGCGTAGATCGGCGCTCCCCCACCGCCAGATACGACGAGGTCCATGCATGGTGGCTTCATGATTCCCGGCACGAGGAAATACAGCACACCGCCCTCGGTCGTCAGGCGGAGAGGGACAAAGCTGACATTCCATAGGTCTGGATCACGTCCGTCCACTACCGTGTCGCCCGACTGCAGAACGAATCGCACCGGGTACTCTGTGGGTTGTAGCTTTTTGATCTGTGCAAGCATCGAGTCCACGACGAGTGAGTGTTCGTATTGAATCGTAGTGCCGTCTCGGCGTCCTCGTGTGTAATGAACGAAAATGCCTTGACATCGAGACTGCACCTCAGAGCGCAGGGGTGCGGCTGGCGGGACTATTGGAGTAGCGTGTAGCCCACCACCGAATCGGGGGTCGGGAATGACGTGATGACGTAGGGACCTGCTCTCGGAAAAGGTCCTTACCAGACCGTCCAGTTTATACGGACCAAGGCGGGCGGATGTCCATCATGGCCCGGAGTCGCTGACTCCACCAAAAGCCGAATACATTGACGCAGACCAACTGCCACCCTCGTTTTTCGCTTGCAACACTGCGGCGGACCATACATTCCGAGAATGCGTTTATCGGGCGCTACCCGGTTCAGGTGATCATACCACCTTTTCACCTTCAAATGCTCTCGGGATCCAGTTTGTTTCACTCTCCGAGCAGGTAGACACGTCGATACCTACCGGTAAGACGGGTTTTTACCGTCCTCGGCGCTGTTGCCGAGCTGGAGCGAAACTTGATAGTCGAGAGGGTTCGTGCTGGTTTGCGTCACGCCCGGGCGAAGGGTAAGCGCCTAGGCCGGGCCGAAGAAGTCAGTTCACAACGAACCGGCTTCTTCCCTTAGGTCGAAGTACATGAAAGCCCAGTTCGTTCCTCGTCATCGCCCTGGGCCATCTCGCTCAGGACTATCTTCGGTCACGGTCACCGTGACGTCCATGCCGAGGAAGGACTTGGCCGAACCCGTGAAGGTACCCCATAACGGCAGAACCTGCTCCGGGGACCAGGCGACGGCGACGCGAATGAGGTTACGATTACCCACGATACTATTGGTCGGATCGAAGTCAATCCAGCCGGCGCCCGGCAAGTAAGCCTGCATCCACGCGTGAGTTGCACCGCCACCAGTGACGCTAGCATCGTTGCCGGGAACGAAGATATACCCGCTGACGAAGCGAGCGGCCAGGCCAAGGGAACGCGCTGCTTCCATCAAGAGCACGGCGAAGTCCCGGCAACTGCCGCGATGGCTCTGAAGCGTCTCGTCCGGGCTCTGCACGCCCTTCTCACTGCGCCGCGTATAGAGGAACTGGTCTCTGATACCGAGTGTCATGGAGCGAAGTAAGTGCATTGTCCCTGTGATCCCGGACGGATCCAGGAACTGGCCAGCCCAACGACTAACGTTATTGCCTGGATAGTGACGGACGAGCGCCCGGGCGAGGTTTGGCAGATCATCATCAGAATAACTGAACGGATAGCTTATCGCGTACTCCTCCAGTGGGTAGTCAGGTAAGGTGGTTTCGAAATGTTCCAGCGTAACGTTGCTTTCAAAGCGAAGCTCCGAAGCCGAGCCATCGAATGCCGCGACAGCTATGGAATTGTCGAATACGTCATGGAGCCAGCGAAGACGGGCCGGATTGGGCATGATGCTCAAGCTAGTCCTGAGAAGCGTGAGGTCGTGACTTTCCCGAGGGCGGAACATCATCCGGTGCTCCCCAAGTCCCACTGGCTCCGAGTAACGATAAACCGTGACATGCCGCACAGTAAGAAGGGACATATTAGACTCTGTTCTCGCAGTTCAGAAGACCGGCGGAAGCATTCTCACTGACTTCATGTGTCCAGACTTTGAAGCTCTCCAGCGTGTTCGGGCCAAACGTGGTTGCGATTGCGACATCGGCCGCGTCGCGGCCCCGCGCGATCAGCACACGCCCGATCCGTGGCATGTTGTTCCGAGCGTCGAATGTATACCACCCGCCACCGATATAGACTTCAAGCCACGCGGCAAAATCCGGGACACCGTATGGCGGCGGAGTTCCCATGTCGCCCAGGTAACCCGTGCAATAGCGTGCCGGAATATTCATACAGCGGCAGAATGCGATGGCGAGGTGCGCGTAGTCGCGGCAGACACCTGTGCACTCGTTGAAGGCTCCCCAGGCCGTCATGGTGGAGCGCGCATTCTGGTAATCGAAGGTGATACGCTTATGGACATAGTCGCAGATCGCCTGAACGCGCGGCCATCCCGGCTGGGACTCGCCGAATAGCTGCCAGGCCGCCTGGGACAGCAAATCCGTCTCGCAATATCGGCTACCCAGGAGGAATACCAGAGTCTCTTCGGGCAGATCCTGCACAGCGTGCTGCTGGGCAGAAGGAACAATCACGTCCGGCACGCCTGTATCTCTTATCACTCCGCTGCTCTTTATTCGAATCTGGCCGGCAGGCGCCACAATTCGGCTGCACCAGTTTCCGAAGGCATCGCGATAGGCCGTGATCGGCACTGACGGGTCGGTGGTCAAATAATCGGGAGTGACGATATCGGAAACGCGCGAATAATGGATGCTTACCGTCAAGATCATCGGCGTCGGTTGTGAAAAGTTGTAGGCTAATTCATAGCCGACACAAATCTGCATGCTCGGGCGCCCTTCCGTTAATTAGTCTCTCGACGAGCCCGCGGTTTTAGGGCATTTTTCTTGCGCAACTCGGGCGGGGCACGCGCGGTTGACAGAGAATGACCCTTTGAGACCACCTCGAGTATACCTCACCTAGTGGGGACATCGGCACAGGGATCGAATGTGAACTTCGCCTACCTCTAAAAGCTTTCGCTGGTCACCGGTGCGGATTCGAATCCCACAGGAACAGCCGGCAAAGAGACTTTTTTAGGCATGCGCATCAACGATCCCGAAACGCTCGCGGAACTCCAGGCGCTCTACCCTCAATACGAGGCCGCTCTGGTGAACAATGACGTCGAGACCCTTACCGGCATGTTCGGGGCTTCGCCGCACGCCATGCGCTTCGGAGTCACGGAGAATCTCTACGGCATCGACGAGATTGAATCCCTTCGCAAACGCCGGTCGCCAGCGAACCTCGCGTGTACCGTCCGGCGACTGGAGTGCGGTTTGCCTGCACTTGGATCGACGGTATATTCAGCGTTTGAAATCCAGTGTGGGTGATGGTAATCGTGTAGCTGCCGATGGGCAAACTTACCACGAGCAGCTTTACGGGAGTGGCGATTCTTTCTCCCGGCGTAAACGTGGAACTTGCTCCTGGCACGGGCGCCAACTCAGGATTGGGCAACCAGAGGATCTGGGCCAACGGTCAGCGAAATCATTCAGAGCAGCGCATCGCCGTACCTGGCTATCGGCCAGGCACTGCCACGCCCGCCCCGGAAACTCTCCAAGAGGTGCCCGTAAACACTTCGATGTATGACGCGCAGCAAGGCTCCACCAGCGGCGCGCACATCGACATGACCACGGCCTCGGGGACGAACGACATTCACGGAAGCGATTGACGGGGTGTAGTATGCTGCCTGGCGAAAGACCTTTTTATCATCCGTGATGAGGCAGTCTCCTAGAAGGGGCTCTCAGTGCCCATCTAATTCTAAGAACTGCGTCGAAACGATCTGCTTTAACTGTTTCCGACACTCGGCCGGCGGTTCAATGCCGATGGGATGGTGATGGATTACACGCAGGAAGGTGTGAAGTGCGGTTCGACGCTTATCAAACTGAGGGTTTTCACGACGAGATGTTCGATGTCGGCGGCCAAGTGCGGCCGGAAGCCTGTTTCCTGCTTGAGACCATTCAGTCGCTGGAAGAAGGTCAACTGCTGCGCTGCCAGCGTGCCGCCGAGCGCCTGCTCCTGCAGATGGGCATCATCTTCAATGTCTACGGGGACTCCGCCGGCGCGGAGCGGATTTTTCCGTTCGACCTCATCCCCCGCATCGTGAGCGCCAGAGAGTGGGAGTGGATTGAGCGCGGGCTCAAACAGCGCATCCAGGCGCTGAACGAATTCATCGACGACATCTACCGCGACCAGAAGATCCTCAAGGACAAAATCATCCCCGAGGAGATCATACGCTCGGCCGCCTTTTACCGCCCCCAGTGCCGAGGCATCAGCCCTCCGCGGCGAGTCTGGTGCCACATCACCGGAACCGATCTCGTGCGTGACGGTGACGGCCAGATCTACGTCCTCGAGGATAACCTGCGCGTCCCATCCGGCGTTTCCTACGTACTGGAGAACCGGTACCTGATGAAGCGCATATTTCCGCGCGTCTTCGAAGGACCGCGGGTCCGCCCCGTGGATGGTTATCCGAGTAAACTGCTCGAGACTCTGGAAGCGATTGCGCCGCCCCGCGCTGCCGAGAAGCCGACCGTGGTGCTGCTCACCCCTGGCATGTACAACTCGGCCTACTTCGAGCACAGCTTCCTCGCGCAGCAAATGGGGGTTCAACTTGTGGAGGGTGGCGACCTGGCTGTCGAAGGCGGCATGGTGTGGATGCGCACGATCAAGGGACTGCGCAGGGTGGACGTCATCTACCGCCGCATCGACGACGACTTCCTGGACCCGCTGGCGTTCCGGCCGGATTCGCTGCTGGGCGTGCCCGGCCTGGTGAGTGTTTACCGTGCCGGCAACGTAGCCCTGGCCAACGCGCCCGGCAACGGCGTTGCGGACGACAAGGTTGTTTATGCCTATGTGCCCAAGATAATCCGCTATTACCTGGACGAAGATCCCATTCTGCCCAACGTCCCTACCTTCGTCTGCTGGCAGGAGCAGGACCGCAAGCACGTTCTCCAGAACCTTGACAAACTAGTGGTAAAGGAGGCCAACGAAGCCGGCGGGTACGGCATGCTCGTCGGACCTCACTCCACCGCCCAACAGCGCGAGGAGTTCACCGCCAAAATTGTAGCCAGCCCCAGGAATTACATCGCCCAGCCTACACTCGCACTATCGAGGGTTCCGACCTTGGTGGAAGATCGTCTCGAGGGACGCCACGTCGATCTCCGGCCTTACATCCTCTACGGCAAAGAGATCAATATCCTGCCGGGCGGGCTGACCCGCGTGGCGTTGCGAAAAGGCTCACTGGTTGTGAATTCGTCACAGGGCGGAGGGAGCAAGGACACCTGGGTTCTGGAGCCCGCGCCGCAAGAAGGGGGCGTATGATTCCTGAGACCCGGCAGTTGCTGAGCCGCGCCGCCGACTCGGTCTACTGGATGGCGCGCTACATCGAGCGGGCTGAAAACGTCGCCCGCTTCATCGGCGTCAACCTCCACCTGCAACTGGACCTGCCGCTCGGGTCGGCGAACCAGTGGCAGCCTCTGATCGACACCAGCGGGGACGCTGAAGTGTTCCGGCAGCGGTACGGCAAGGCCAACCAGTCTAGCGTCATCAAGTTTCTGGCTTTGGAAGTCGAGAATCCCAACTCCATCTACTCCTGCCTGCGGGCGGCGCGGGAAAACGCCCGCTCCGTCCGCGAGACGATTTCGTCGGAGATGTGGGAGCAAATCAACAGCATGTACCTGCAGATCCAGTCACAGCGGGCGATGCCGGGACACGAGTGGCTGCCCGAGGTTTTGCGCGACATCCGCCTTGCCTGTCATTTGTTCCAGGGCATTACCGATGCCACTATGAGCCACAATGAGTCTTGGCACTTTCTCCAACTCGGCAGGATGATGGAGCGCGCCGACAAGACCTCGCGAATTCTGGACGTAAAATATTTCATACTGCTGCCGTCGGCTACCGGAGTCGGAACGCCATACGACGACCTCCATTGGTCGGCGGTCCTTAAGTCGGTCAGCGGATTTGAAATGTACCGCAAGAAACACGGACGGATCTCTCCGCGCAACATCGTTGACTTCCTGGTCATGGACCGGGAATTCCCGCGCGCGATCCACTACTGCATCCATGGCGTCGACGAATGCCTGCGCGCCATCACTGGCACGCCCATGGGTTCCTTCCACTATCCTTCAGAGCAGTTGATGGGCATCCTGCGCGCGGAACTCGATTTCACCTCGGTGGACGACATGATTCGCGACGGGCTCCACGAGTACCTCGACGGTCTGCAAGCCAAGATGAACGCAATTGGCGACAGTCTGTACAACGACTTTTTCGCAGGGCGCCCGCTCGCCCAAACGCAAAACCAGGCCCAAACCTCTAGCGCTGGAGGCAGCCCCTGATGGGCATTCGGGTCGCGCTTCATCACAAGACGCTCTACGAGTACGACCGGCTGGTTACGCTTTCGCCGCAAATCGTGCGCCTGCGCCCTGCGCCGCACAGCCGCACCCCGGTTACGAGCTACTCACTGCGGGTCGAACCGGAAAGCTACTTCATCAACTGGCAGCAGGATCCGCAAGGCAATTTCCTGGCACGCATGGTCTTCCCCGGCCAAACGCGCCATTTCTCACTCGAAGTGGATCTGGTGGCCGAGATGACAGTCATCAACCCCTTCGATTTTTTCCTCGAAACGTACGCCGATCAATATCCCTTCCGCTACGAATCCTGGCTGCAGCGCGAGTTGGGACCGTTCCTGGAAGCGTCACACGCCGGACCGCGCCTGGAAGGATTTCTGGCTTCAATCAACCGGCGCGAAACGAAGACCATCGACTTTCTGGTCAACCTCAACCACAGATTGCAGCGCGAGATCCGCTACGTGATCCGGGTGGCGCCCGGCGTCCAAAGTCCCGACGAAACGCTGGAATTGGCGAGCGGTTCCTGCCGTGATTCGGGCTGGCTGCTGGTCGAGATCCTGCGCCACCTGGGGCTGGCCGCGCGTTTTGTTTCTGGTTATCTGATCCAGCTCAAACCGGACGTGAAACCGCTGGAAGGTCCGGCGGGTCCGAATGAGGATTTTGCCGACCTGCATGCCTGGGCCGAAGTCTACCTTCCGGGGGCCGGATGGATCGGCCTTGACCCCACTTCAGGCTTGCTCGCCGGCGAGGGACACATACCGCTGGCGGCAGCTCCCGAACCACAGTCGGCTGCCCCGGTTTCCGGCGGAGTAAGCCCCTGCGAAATGGGCTTCCGCCACGAGATGTGCGTCACCCGCGTCCACGAGGACCCGCGCGTCACCAAGCCCTACAGCGAGGAGCAGTGGGATCGTATCTGCAAGATCGGCGACCGCATCGACAGCGAGCTTGCCGCCGGTGACGTCCGCCTTACTATGGGCGGCGAGCCTACCTTTGTCTCCATCGACGACGTGGACGGCGAGGAGTGGAACACCGCCGCCCTTGGCCCGGCCAAGCGGCGTCTGGCGGGCGAGTTCCTGCGCCGCCTGTGCGACAAGTTCGCCCCCGGCGGCTTCCAGCACTTCGGACAGGGTAAGTTGTATCCTGGCGAGTCGCTACCCCGCTGGGCGCTCACCTGTTATTGGCGCACCGACGGGCTGCCGCTCTGGCGCGATCCGCGGTGGGTGGCCGATTCGGATCGCGACTACGGCTTCGGCGTCGGCGCAGCGCGGCAATTCGCGGAGGAACTGGCGCGGAGGTTGGCGGTAGGGTCTGACTATGTGATTACCGCCTACGAAGACCCGCTGGCCTACATCCACAAAGAGCGCCAGCTTCCGGTGAATGTCGACCCCGTGGACAACAAACTCGACGACCCCGAGGAACGCGAGCGGCTCCGCCGCGTTTTTGAGCACGGTCTCGGCCAACCCGTTGGCTTCGTGCTGCCCCTGCAGCGCGGCTGCGGCAAAAGCGGGCCGGAGTGGCAAACAGCTTTGTGGATGCTTCGCTCCCGGCATCTGTTCCTGATTCCAGGTGATTCTGCCGTGGGATTCCGTCTTCCGTTGGAGGAGCTCCCTTGGGAACCTCCCGAGCAGGTGCGGCGGGGTTGGGTAGTTGATCCAATGGCGCCCACCGCTCCTTTGGCGGTTCCGCATCGGCTGTTCGACACAGGAACGCGGCGAAACGAGATCCATGAGCAGCGGACCCTGGAACCTAGCCCGGGAATTGGTGCCTCCCTTCCCGGGGCGCCTCCAGGCCCTGTGGTGCGCACCGCGCTAGCCGTCGAACAGCGCCAGGGCCGGCTTTTCGTGTTTCTTCCCCCGGTGAATTCCGTCGAAGACTACGTCGACCTCATCGCTGCCGCGGAGGACACCGCGTCACGGCTTGAGATGCCAGTCTCAATCGAAGGCTATCCGCCGCCCGATGACCCGCGCTTACGCCAGATCAAGATCACACCCGACCCGGGCGTCATCGAGGTCAACTTGCATCCCGCCGCCAATTGGCGTGAACTGGCGGAGAACACCACCACGCTTTACGAGCAGGCGCGATTGAGCCGCCTCGGCACCGAAAAGTTCATGCTCGATGGCCGCCATACCGGCACTGGCGGCGGAAACCACCTGGTGCTCGGGGGCCCCACGCCCGCCGACAGCCCTTTTCTCCGCCGTCCCGATTTGCTGAAGAGCCTGATCGGATTCTGGCTGAATCATCCGTCGCTTTCCTATCTCTTCTCGGGAGTGTTCATCGGCCCCACCAGCCAGGCTCCGCGTGTCGATGAAACCCGCGCTGACGCCGTGTATGAGATGGAGATCGCCTTCAGCCTCCTGCGCGATGGGAGGGCGGGCGCGTGTCCGCCGTGGCTGGTGGACCGTATCTTCCGCAACCTCCTGGTTGACGTCACCGGCAACACCCACCGCGCCGAGTTCTGCATCGACAAGCTCTATTCGCCCGACAGCGCGACGGGGCGGCTGGGTCTGCTCGAACTGCGCTCCTTCGAGATGCCGCCCCATGCGCGCATGAGCCTCGCGCAGCAACTGCTGGTGCGTGCGCTGGTGGCTTGGTTCTGGCGCCAGCCGTACGAGGAGAAGCCGACCCGCTGGGGCACGCGCCTGCACGATCTCTTTCTGCTGCCTTACTTCGTCGAGCAGGATTTCAGCCGCGTGATCGCGGACTTGCAGGGCGCGGGTTACCCGCTGGAGGTTGCCTGGTTTGCCCCTCACGTAGAGTTCCGCTTTCCCTTATACGGAGGGGTGTGTTACGAGGGTGTGCAGATTGAACTCCGCCAGGCCATCGAACCCTGGTATGTGCTGGGCGAGGAGCCCGGCGCCGTCGGTACCGCGCGCCCCGTAGATTCCTCGGTCGAGCGCCTGCAGGTGCGGGTGCGCGGCCTCGTGAGCGAGCGATTCGCCGTCACCTGCAACAGTCGGCGCCTGCCGCTGCATCCGACTGGCACGCACGGCGATTTCGTCTGCGGCGTGCGCTACCGTGCCTGGCAGCCGCCGCGCTGCCTGCATCCCACCATTCCCGTGCATGCCCCGCTCGTATTCGATGTTGTCGATACCTCAGCCGGGCGCTCGATCGGGGGATGTACCTACCATGTGACTCACCCCGGCGGGCGCAACTACGAGACCTTTGCGGTAAACTCGAATGAGGCTGAGGCGCGGCGCATGGCACGCTTCTTCCCCTTCGGCCACACGCCGGGACCCATCGCCATTCCCCAGCCCGAGGAGAACGCTGAGTACCCCGCGACGCTGGATCTGCGCGCGCATACGGCAGCGGGAGACGGCCGAATATTGAAATATCTTTGAGGTAGCGTGGTGAAGGAAACATCGCTCGCCTCGGTCGAATCACACTGGAACGGGTGGCGCTACGCTCCCCCGGAGGGTTACTGGGACGAGGAGCGCATGTAGGCAGCCGCCTTTCCAAACCGCAAGAGCTGTTCGTCACTCATCTCGCGCAGTCGTGTGCGCACCTCGTTCGCGTCGGTCGGCTCATTACTGGCGAAGCGATACACGGGCCTTCATCCTTGGCGAGAGTCTTCGATCGTCCCGATTGGCTTTTCGCTGTGTCCAGACAAGGGCATATCAACCTGTCGGTGAAAGTCAGGCTGAGGCCAAAAGACTCAGGCCTTGTAGCTAGCTAGCTTCTGCTTATCCGGTTGTTTCAGCAGAACTCGCAGCGATACTGTAAAGGGGTGTCGCGGCCGCTGTTTCCGAAAACCTTGCCCGAATTCCAGATCAAGTTCGCCACCGAAGAGGCTTG
>JBARRP010000233.1:0-7613 GCA_049644285.1 Candidatus Acidiferrales bacterium
TGGCAGAATCTAAATCTTGAACACGCGTGCACAGATTGGACCAGTTAAGCCGAAAATAACCGGCCAAACTATTTGATTTAACTAAGACTTACACGGAAAAATAGTTTGGACCGGTTATTTTTAGCTATCCGGAAGTTATATAGAGCCTGCCCCACGAGCGGCAACATCACTTCCGAGGTCGCCGTGATGCAGGCACAATCGCCAAGGTGACAGGGCGGACCTCATCTCCGGTTACCCGGCAGCTTTGAATGCGGCGCTCTTCGATGCAATCGAGGCAAGCATCTCGTTCCAGTCTTTCACAAATGACTCGGCGGCTTCGCCCTGGAGATCGGTGGCGAGCTTGTCGTAGTCGATGCCTGCTTTAGCGAACTTTGCAATCACCTCCTCGGCATCGCCTCCGTCAGCGGCCATAAGCTCACCCACTGAGCCGTGGTCCGCGAAAGCAAGCAATGTCTTGTCAGGAATCGTGTTGACGGTGAATGGCGCGGCGAGCGCCTCGATGTAGAGAACGTCTGAAGCGGCCGGGTCCTTTGTACCCGTGCTAGCCCAGAGCAGTCGCTGTGGCCGGGCGCCAGCATTCGCCAGTCGCAGCCATCGGTCCGAATCGAGCAGTCGGCGATAGGCTTTGTAGGTTCGCTTGGCGACGGCGATCCCAAGCCTGTCTCTCAACTCTCCAGGTACTTTCTCCATCGTCGCCTTGTCCCAGCGGCTAATGAAAACAGAAGCCAAGGAGCAAACATCAGGATTTAATCCCGCTTGGATGCGTCGCTCGATGCCGCGCAAATAGGCTTCCGCCGCTGCCTGATATTGCTCGCGCGAAAAGAGCAGGGTCACATTCACTGGCACGCCGGTGAAAATAGACTCCTCGATCGCGGGGACGCCTTCGGGAGTACCGGGAATCTTGACGAAGAGGTTGGGCCGCTCGGCCCGAGCGCGAAGCCGCCTGACTTCGGCGATTGTGCCTGGTGTGTCGTAAGCGAGCGTCGGCGAAACTTCAATCGACACCCAACCATCGATGCCATTCGTCCGGTCGTAGATCGGGCGGAACAGATCGGCGGCCTGTCTCAGGTCCTCGATTGCAAGCTCGAAGAAGAGAGCCTCACCTGACTTGCCCTGTTTTATCTTCTGGTGGATGGCGTCATCGTAGAAGTTGGAGTTCTTAATCGCATGGTCGAAGATCGAGGGGTTTGAAGTGAGCCCGGAAATCGAGAGTTCGCCGATGTAGCGACGGAGTGTGCCATTCGTCAGGAGCCCACGGGTGATGTTGTCGAGCCAGAGGCTCTGGCCGAGATCATGGAGCTGTTGTGTCGGCTTCATACTTGTCTCCTTCTTGCAGGATTGGAATCTGTCCCGAATCTCTTTGCCCGTTGTTTACGTTTGGCGTCTGCGTTTGCTGGAGTGTCACCAAGAACTTCACCTAGCCACGAGAGCGACTTTCTCCCAATGACCACGGTGTCGCACTTACGCGACCGCGCGAGTCTTAAGATTTCCTGGGTCGTACGGCTCGCGTCCACCAGATAGCAATAATGGGCTTCGATTGTCCCGTCCGCGAAACCACCTAGGCGAAGAACTGCATTGGCGCGGTCCAAGGCGCGCTGTTCCGTCATCTCGACCACGGAAATCCATCGGCGCTCATATGCTCGGAGGCGGGCCTTCTCTGCGCCTCTGAACTCGACCAGTTCGGGAGGAGGTGACGGGAGGGCATGCGCCAGGCAGACTCGGAAGTCTCGGCGTCGGGAAGCCACTTGAGCCACGTACTCTAGTGCGTGTTTTGTTGCGCGCGATTCATCCACAACAACTAGCAGTTTCGTATTCTTCATTCAGAATTCGTCTCCTCGTCGCGATACACTTGGTCCGTTTCAACCTCCGACCTTCCAGAAGAAGTCTCGAACTGCCAGACCGTGTCGAAACTATCTACCCGACGACGCTACTCCTGCTTTGTCGCTTGACTCGCCCGCCGCCGCGATCCCCCAACAGGGTACGTGATGCGATGACCTCGGACACGTGCAAAAGGAATGAGCGAATGAACCTGGGAACGTTTCATGCTCATAATGTCGTCAACCCGAATCCCCCGTACAGTCAGCGCATCGGCGATGAGCGAACGGTGGCAACGCCATGGAACCGCTTCCGCACACATAATCGCGCTCCGCTTCTGCCCGGCCAATTTCATCAATCGGTGTAACCCTGCTTCGAATTCGGAGGTCTGCATATAATCAGCAAAGCCACGAAATGAGGTATCGCGCCAGCCCATGTTCGGCGAATCGCGTCGCGCATGGCGCAAGCCCCCGAGCTTTCGCAAATGCACGTAGCCGATCCTCGCCGCCCGCAGCTTTGTCGATAGGGTCTCCCGGTTGAACTGAGGGTTGTGTCTCGATCGGGGGATACTGCGTACGTCTATGACGCGCTTGACGCGGTGCGCCCGCAGAAGCTCGAGGAAGTCTTTCCATGTGCGGGTCGAATGCCCAATCGTCAAGACAGCGGGCATTTCGGTCTTGACCTTTCTCACGACCAGTACCCTTTCCTACCAACCCCTGGGCAGGCCATGAAAGTAGATCACCCCACCATAAGGGCTCCATTGAGAATTTCGATCGGGCTACAACTTCCAATTCGGGCCCGGCCTTCACCCGATACTCGAAAGGGTACACCTACTTCTGTTAATCGGTCTCGCACGCATCCCCGAGATTAGTTCCATCACCAGGAAGTCGTTTCCATCCTGGCAGCCGAAGTCATGCACCGTGTCTATGTTCGGATGATTCAGCTTCGCAAGTGCCAGAGCTTCCTTGCGGAACTGCTTGCGCGCAGCTTTATGGGCGAGAGTTCCAGCGGGGAGAACTTTCAGAGCAATGTCACGGTCGAGCTGCTCGTCGTGTGCTGTTCCACCCACTGCTTCCACGCAAGGATACGCGGCTCTCGAATGGATTCTCTCGCAAAATTGAGAATCACGCGGCGGCTGTTGCCCTGAACTACTTCGCGTACAATTTCATCAAGATTCATCGTACACTTCGCACGAGTCCGGCGATGGCGGCTGGAGTAACTGACCGTCTTTGGAGCGTGGAAGATTTGGTAGCCCTTTGGGAATCTTAGGAGCAGCGAAGGGCGGAAAGGGCTGCGTAGGCTCTTGGGAGATTAAAATGAAGTGGAAATACTATATTGAAGAAATAAGGTTCGGTCAGCCAATCAAGGATCTCGAAGCCCAGTTGAATGATCTAGGCAGTAGCGGATGGGAAATAGTAGCGGCTTTCCCATCGCCTACGCCAGATGCTCATGGGCACGTCTTTGTGCTATTAAAACAGCCGACAAAATCAAAGTAGCCCACTACCAGGTTCCGACTCTCGTTTATTTGAGTTCTGACGCCTGATATCATGCCCATTTCCGCGTCCGGCGAATACTCGTCCACGACCACGGCTCGCTCACCGCCGAAGAAACCCATTCCCTCCGGATGATCGCTCTCCCGGCTGCGCCTAAGATTTTGACTTCTGGTCACGCCCAACGCCAAGAGTCGTGCAAGACTTGGGAGATATGAGCGCAAACTCCTCCAGTTCCTTTTCTAACCTGGATGCCGGCGAACGCAGGCGAATCCTTGAAATCCTGCAAAGTAATTGGCAGGCCGAGACGCAGGGATACTACACCTATGAAGTATTGGCAGAGCGCGAGACAGATCCGCCACGGCGCGGCGCATTCCGTGGTCTCGCGGATGCCGAAAAGCACCATGCCGATCTCTGGGCCGATCGCATTCGCGCATTGGGAGGTCCTGAGCCGATCTATGAAGGATCAAGAACGGGCGAAGCCGACACAGTTGCCAATCGTGTAGGTGGTGTCAGCATGGCATTGCGACGGCTAGAGCTGGACGAGAGCCGTGACATCGCAAAGTACGCCAAACAGCTCAAGGAGCTCGGCGACGAGCCCAGCATCAACATACTTAAGCGGGTGCTGGAAGATGAACACGAGCACTACCGGATCCTCAGTGGTCTCATCCGTAATCGGCGGCCTATTCCTCAATCTTCGCCTGAACAGGCCAGGCAGGCGCTCGATGAACTCCTGGCCTCGAGACACCAAGGACACGCCAAAGCAGCAGGCTGGATCGGAGACGCCATCTATGGCGTCAACGACGGTCTCGGAGCGATCTTCGGTATTGTTTCCGGTGTTTCTGGAGCGACCCTGGGCAACAGCAAATTCGTAGTAATCGCAGGAATGGTGGGCATGATTGCGAGCGCGCTGTCGATGGGTTCTGGTGCGTATCTTGCGGCCAAAAGTGAGCGGGAAATCTATGAGGCGGAGTTTTCGCGTGAGCGCGATGCGGTTGAGTACAACGAAGCCGAAGCGCGAGAAGTTCTTTCCCTCAGCTATCAAATCCGTGGTTTACCTCCGGAAGAGGCCGACCGTTTCGTCGAGCACCTGGCCCACGACAAATCCCAGCTCGTCCGCGCACTGGCGCAGGAACGTCTGAACACAACCGAAGACGGCCTCCGTAAACCGTGGACCTCAGCTGTGTCGGGAGCTCTCTCGACGGCCGCAGGTGCCTTTATTCCCATTGTTCCTTTTTTCTTTCTAAGTGGCTATCCTGCGGTCATCTGCGCCGCCGTTGTCTCTCTCATTGCCCATTTCGCTGTCGGCGCCGCCAAATCGCTCATTACCATCCGTTCTTGGTGGTCAAGCGGACTCGAAATGACCTTCGTCGGTGCGGTAGAGGGTGTAGTCACATATTTAATTGGAATCGTAATTGGAAGAATCGCTGGAGCAGGTGGTTTAGCTCGCGTGGCGGAGTTAACTGCTATGAGATGGGTGTAGTCTGCGTGCTTGGCTTTCTGTGATTAGCTGGCTCTTGAGAAACCGCCCAGTTTGGCCGACACCAGCCTCCAGCACTCTTTGGCAATCGCACAATCTTCCTGGGCGCGGACGACCAAGACGCGTACGGTCGAATCACGGCTGGAAATGTCGTGATCTTGAGGCGAATGAGCGTTTTTTTCAGAGTCAAGCTTGAGATCCAAGTATCCGAAGTTGGCGCAGGCTGCGGCCCGCATTTCGGGTGAATTCTCTCCGACCCCCGGCTTCTCGTCCACTAGGCCCGCCCCACTTGTCCGTCTAACGCGCTACACGCAGAACTGGTGTTCGCGCCCGGCACATTCTGGGCGTATCGTCGCGAACTCGGAAACTATGTGGAATCTGCCCCGAGAACGGCAACATCACTTCCGAGTACGCCGTGATCCGACCAGAATGCTCCAGAGTGGGCGCGCGAACATCGGTAAACCCTTGGCGACTACCCGCTACTGATTGCATTTGGTTCCTCAACACCGGGTAGCGTCTACTCGACCGCGCATTTTCTGAGGAACCTCGGAATTGTTGCCCATCGAATCGATAAATCTTCTAAACTGAGATTTCTTGTGAAAGCCCAATCGGAACGAATTCCCGTCCTGGCAGGGATAAAGCTTTTCCACACGGCGATTTGGCTCTTCTTCGCCGGATGCATTGTGGCGATTCCCTTCGCTGGTGCTCGGCGTCAGTTTCGCTTGGCGGCCATTCTGACTGGGCTGGTACTGGTCGAGTGCGCGGTCCTCGCGATGAACAGGGGCCGTTGCCCGTTGACTGATCTGGCAGGTCGCTACACAGAGGATCGCACGGACAACTTTGACATCTACCTGCCACTTTGGTTGGCCCGACGCAACAAGACGATCTTTGGGACGCTTTTCGCCATTGGGGAATTGTTCGTTCTCGGGCGGTGGTTGATTTCCTAGCGGTGAGGCCATCTCACAAGAATCGATAGATCTAGGGTCTTGGAGATCGACCATGCTCTCAAGAAGAGGATTCATCAGGAGCGCTGCCTTGTATGCCGCTCTTCCCGGCGTTGCGATAACGAACGCGGCGTGCGCCGCCGATGACGCGTATGAAGCTACGGTGCGTGCATTACGCAGCCCACTTCACGAATCCACCGAACATGCGGCGCTGCTGCAGGAACTCGTGCGCTGCGCCACGCTTGCTGCCAGCAGCCATAACACGCAGCCGTGGAAATTCGGTTATCGCCCGACACGATTTCAATTCGCCCGATCTCTCTCGCCGCACGCCGGTGGTCGATCCGGACGAACATCATCTCTGGGTGAGCCTCGGCTGTGCCACCGAGAACCTCGTGCTCGCCGCCGCGGCGCTCGGCAAGCATGCCGACGTCGCGTTCGATCCGCAGGAAGTGCATGTCGCTCTCGATAACACCGCGCCGGTGCGCTCACCGCTGGTCAACGCGATCTTCCAGCGGCAGTGTACCCGCGCTGATTACGACGGCCAGCCGATGCCGAACGACGTGCTCCAGAAATTGGCGCGTGCCGCTGATCGCGGTGGCGTTCGTCTGCTGCTGCTCACGGAGCGGACCAAAGTCGAAGGCGTGCTTGATTACGTCACGCAAGGTAACAGCGCGCAAATCCGCAACGCGGCTTTCGTGAAAGAGCTGAAGGGCTGGGTCCGATTCAATGAGGCCGAGGCGATTGCCACCGGCGACGGGTTGTTCTCGCGGTTGTCGAGCAATCCGACCTTGCCGCGCTGGCTCGGCAGCCTGCTGTTCAGCATGGTTCTAAGCGACAAATCGGAGAACGACAAATACGCCAAGTACCTGCGCTCATCGGCTGGCGTGGCGGTCTTTGTCGGGGAGCGCGCCGACCCAGCAGACTGGTTCGAAGTCGGCCGCGCTTACGAGCGCTTCGCGCTTGCGGCGACGGCACTCGGCGTGCGTACCGCTTTCGTCAATCAACCGGTCGAAGTCCCGGCTGTGCGCACGCAGTTCGCTCAGTGGCTCGGGCTGGGCTCGCGGCGGCCTGACCTGGTCGTGCGCTTCGGCCGCGGCCCGCAGCTACCATACTCGTTACGGCGTCCGGTGGCCGACGTGATCGTGTGACTGGATGCGCGCAATGGCAGCGTACCTGCGCGACCGACGCTGCCTGAGGCGGCCCCCCTCAACGCAGGCCATTCAGTTTGGGTAGAAGAAGACAACGAGGTGTGAAACAGGGCAAGAAGCATCCAACTACGAATGTTGCATCATGGTGTTCTTCGCACCGGTGCCCGGGTCTGGCACTCCCGACTCTGTCGTACTAGCCGAGGTAAGAGAAAACGAATCTTATCCTGATGCTCGCTTCGCCGCCACCCATCCACGATAAGAGCCGTATGCGTGAATCCGCCTGTACGGATCTGTGTGGGGGGCGATCAGCAATGGACCGCGACAGTAATTGCGGAGCTACAGCTTCGTGGATGGTGGAATCGGCTCCAGCTCTGCCTCGCGGCCCAGAAGCGGCGTTGTGAGAAATTTGGGGCAAATCGCTAGACACTTGGATGTGCGGGGTCGGCCATTTTCCCGGAAAACGCGTCTCACGTCCAATTACGATCGGCGTACCTGTGACCGAAGCTGTGAGGGTTTCACAACTCTTGCCTTCATCGCGCCGCCGGCGGCTCCTGGCCGGTGGGAATTCCGACTAGGTAGCGATAGAACGCAACGGCCCGGTTGACCGACGAAGACTCATTTCCCGCGATCAGCCGGTTGGCGTTCTTTCCTGTGCGCACGATGCTGTAGTAGCGCCACACGTTATCCGATTCGCGATCCAGAAAGTAGATCGACTGCAACTCACCCGGGTGAAGGA
>JBARRP010000234.1:0-10886 GCA_049644285.1 Candidatus Acidiferrales bacterium
ACAGTCACCGAGATCATCCCCGCCTACGTCGCCACGCCCGATTGGAAAATCTAGAGGGGCGCGATCGCCGCGCGACCGGCCGTAGGCGCTTGATACCACGATCCGTCCAAAATCGTCGGATCCGGCGAAATCCGGATTGCCAGATGCACGGGTTGCCGATTTTACGGCGGGGGTACCACTCCGAGCTGCAGTAACAGCGATAGTACGTTGTGAAACACTGGTTGGCTTTCTATAATCGCGGCTCCGGCAGTTGACCGCAAACATGAATGGGTCAGACTTGTCCCCGAGACGCAAGATCTTTGGCCGCCTTTCGATCATGGTCGGAAATGCGATGCAGATCTCTGGGGTTGTGGCCGCTTGTCTTGCCCTCGCTGCGGCGCGATCAGCTCACTCGACCACAGGTGCGGTTGTCGCCATGGTCGCGGGATGGGTTCTCCTCTATTTCTGCTGCCATGCCATCGCCCACTGGGTTGTCGGACGAATTCTTGGCATTCGCTTCGCGTTCTACACGGTCGGCGGGACCGGGAATCCAGAAGGCTGGCCCGCTGGACTCCGGTGGTTGTTCGAACACCTGCCTTTTCTTGGAGTGCAGACGGAGAAGGCCTCCATGCAAAACGCCAGCCCGGTTGCCAAAGCGATTATGTGGTCTGCGGGAGTGACGTCTTCCGCCGTTGTCCCAACCCTGGGCGCGCTCTGGGCCTGGCGCTCGGGCGTCCCGTGGAGCAAGTTGTTCTTTCTGGTTGCGCTGTTCTGGGCGGTCGGAACGTTGGCAAGCAACTGGACTAGCCGCGCGGGCGACTATTCCAAAGCCCGACGCTCCCTCGGAAATCCATGAGTGATCGTCTGAATGTGTTCTGGAAGAGTAGCCGACGATAGGCTCGGATATGTTAGCGCAAGGATGGCACTCCTATGTGTAAGGCGTCATCTGGCCAAGCGATTGATTCACGCCTGAAGAGAGCCGCAACGCCTGCGGTCAGCGCCATGTCTTGATTTGGGAACCGTTAGAAACCACGAAACACCCTCTTGTTCGGGTGCCGGTCCTTGGATTCCCAGTGAGTGAGCTTAAACGCAACCCAACCGGAGTTTAGGCTGCCCCGGATAATATCGGTCCTTGTGTGCTGGCGAACTGCCGTCACCGAGAATGCCGGTCTAAATCCAGTGCCTCCGCAGCAACCACACTTTGATGATCTGCGTAAGTCCAACGTAGCCGAGCAGCGTCAGCATAAGAATTGGCCAGTACATCTCCGGCAGGTGCGTGAAGCCCAGTGCAGAGGCCAGAGGGGAATACGGCAGCCACATCCCAAAAGCCATGATGGATACTGTAGTGGCTGTCAGCGCCAAACTCGCTCGGCTCTGTAGGAATGGAATCTTATTTGTACGAATGACGTGGATGATGAGCGTCTGCGTCATCAAAGACTCGACGAACCAGCCAGTCTGAAATAGAGGCGCTCGGGAAGGATCCCAGCAGTTGAATAGATAAAGCATGACGAAGAAAGTCGTATAGTCGAAAATCGAGCTGATGGGGCCGATAAAGAGAATGAATCGCTTGATTTCCCCAATGTTCCAGGGCCGCGGCCGGGTTACTTGCTCTTCGTCCACGGCGTCTGCCGGGATCGGCACCTGCGAGAAGTCATACAGGAGGTTGTTCGTCAACACCTGAATGGGGGCCATCGGCAGGAAAGGCAGGAAGGCACTCGCCCCCAGCACACTGAACATATTCCCGAAGTTGGAACTCGCCCCCATCCGGATGTACTTAACGATGTTCGCGAAGACCTTACGGCCTTCGATAACGCCTTCTGCCAGCACCATGAGGTTCTTCTCAAGCAAGATCAGATCCGCCGACTCCTTGGCGATGTCGGTGGCGGTGTCCACCGAGATGCCGACGTCCGCGGCTCGCAAGGCGGGAGCGTCGTTGATTCCGTCGCCCATGAATCCGACGACGTGTCCCTTGCCCCGGAGGGCACGGATGACGCGCTGTTTATGCGCGGGTGAGAGGCGGGGGAACAGCACCGCCCTATCCGCTGCCTCGGCCAGTTCGGTGTCGGACATTTTCTCCACGTCGCCACCCAGCAGCATGGGGTCTGCTGAGAGGCCAACGTCTTTGCACACCTTGCGGCTGATAAGGTGGTTATCCCCGGTGAGGATTTTTACGGTCACGCCATGCTTGTGCAGGGCCGCAAGGGCGCGGGCTGCTGTATCCTTGGGCGGGTCCAGGAAAGCGACGTACCCTCTGAGTACGAGTTCGCGCTCGTCATCCTTCGCGCAAATTTGTTTCCCCGACAGTTCCTTTGTTGCTACTGCCAGCACGCGGAAACCGTCGTCGCTGAGGTCGTCGTACTCTTGCTTCAGGCCTACCACCTGCTCCGCGTCCATTCCGGACAACTTGCCATCGAGTTCAAAATGAGAGCAGTGGAGAAAGACCTCTTCCGGAGCACCCTTGGTAAGGAGAATCGACTTGCCTTCGGGATCTTCGACTAGGACCGACATCATGCGCCGAGTGAAGTCGAACGGGATCTCATCCAGTTTCTTGTACTTCTCGACAACCGCCTTCTCGTGGAAGTCGGAACTATCTAGAATCGCCCGATCGAGCAGGTTTTTCAGGCCCGTCTGGAAGTAGCTGATCAGGTACCCGTCCAGGAGCACGTCGTCAGATTCACGCCCAGCGACGTTGCAATGCCGCATGAGAACGACGCGATCCTCGGTGAGCGTACCCGTCTTGTCGGTGCACAGCACGTCCATACCCCCGAAGTTCTGGATTGAGTTGAGCCGCTTGACGATCACCTTCTTGCGGCTCATGGCGAGCGCGCCGCTCGAGAGGCAGACGGACACGATCATCGGCAGCATCTCGGGAGTGAGCCCGACAGCCACAGCCAATGCGAAGAAGAACGCCGCCCTCCAATCGTGCTTGGTGAAACCGTTAATGATGAAAACCAGGGGCACCATCACTGCCATAAACTGCAACATTAGCCACGTGAAGCGGTTGAGCCCCTGGTCGAAGCTCGTCTGCACCCGTTCCCCGGTGATCGAGCGGGCCATACTGCCGAAGTAGGTTTGCACCCCCGTCGTGACCACGACTGCCGTCGCCGTGCCGCTTTCGACGCTCGTCCCCATGAAGCATATGTTCTTGAGTTCAGTGGGCGAGCTCTCGTCTTTAGTTTCGGGGTCGTGGAATTTCTCGACCGGGAGCGACTCACCCGTGAGGCTGCCTTGGCTCACGAAGACGTCTTTCGAGGACAGCAGCCGCACGTCGCCTGGAATCATATCGCCGGCGGCCAGCCTGACGACGTCCCCGGGCACCAAGTCCCGGAGTGGTATCTCCCTAGCCGCGCCGTCCCGAACGACCGTAGCGGTTACGTGGATCATGGCCTTGAGCTTCTGGGCGGCGGCATCCGCCCGGGCCTCCTGCCAGAAGCGGAGAACCACACTCAGTGCCACCATAATCGCCATCACGGTACCGCCGCGCGCGTCTCCTGTAAGGAAGGAAACCGCCGACAAAGTTGTTAGCAGGATCACCAGGGGGTTGCGGGTGGTTTTCAGAAGCCGGAGGAGCCAGCCTTGCTGCCGCTCTTGTGCGACCTCATTCAGACCCGTCGTCCGCGCCCGTTCTTCGGCATCCGCTTGCGTTAAGCCGCCCGGGGACGTTCGCAAGTCCAGGAGCAGTTGTTCGCCGTCCTTCCGGGCGGCGTCGAGGACTGCAGGAGAAACACGAATATTCTGCTTCTTCGATTTCGTTGGAATCGAGGGCTCAGTCGGGCAAGCCGGTGGCGTCGCGAGCTTAGAGCCTGGCGTTCCACCGCCGTTGACCAGAGCCCCTGTCGCAATGTCCCCATCCGGTGTTGTCATTGTTTCCCTGACCGCTTGCGGGAGCTCTCTACCTGAGACAGACACCTATAGTTTCGCAGCACTCCGCAGTCGCTACATCCTGATAAGTCTCACAAACAGAAACGTGGCCCGCCTGGGCACTTTGACGATTATGCCTGGATCACGGCGCACTCTCCAGAAACTAAACGCGTAACTCGTTTAGTTTCTAGCACTACTGACGAGCCGCAGGGCCGTCATTTGCTCGGAAACTGCTCCGGGCGAGAAGTGACCTAATCACCGAATTGTACCGAATGTACCGAAAAGATCGGTTGAAAAAACCAGAGGAACTACTTGCGTAAGTGTTTCTAGTTGTTCGAGATCACGGAGCGTACGCTGATGACTCACTAGGATTGACCCACTGCCCGGAGAGGTGAGACGTGCCTGTAAGAAGCTAATCATGCTCGATGAAAATGGAAATTCCGGGATTAGAGCAAGTGCTTGATGACCCTTGAGACCTCTTGCGCGTTGAAAGGCCCGCGAATGATTTTTACTTCTTTGGCGTCGCGCGTTACGAGGACACTCGCCGGAAGTCCGCCTTCAAAGCCTAATTTGCGCACGATCTCGTCATCGCCGAGCAGGACGGGGAAGTTGATGGCCGTGGAGGACCCATCAACGGGAAAATGCTCTGTTTGAACGAAAGTCTTGACGGGCTCCTCGCCCTGATCGTCCACGGAGATGGCGACGACGGTGAATCCTCTTGATCCGAACTTCTGTTGCAGCTTGATGAGGTCCGGCATCTCGTCGCGGCAGCCTGGGCACCACGTAGTCCAGAAACTGATAAGAACGACTTTTCCCCTGAAACTTTCCATGTCCACTCAGTTTTCATCGACTGTTGGCAAGTTGGCATGCGGCACGGGCTGATTCATGTCGGCGATATTGCTGGAATCGTGTTCGGAAGCCTCTGCAAACCAGGAGAAATCGGGGCGAAAACAACGTAAGGCTAGGACCGCGCAGATGATCGATATGATGAAAAAAAGTAGCGCCTTTTTCATACAGGCCCCCGAATTCACGCGACTCCGTCTGTGGAAGATGCAGAACTAGACATCGCTAAGACCAGAGTAGCGCGAGGCAAGGGGTCGCGCGAAAATAGGTCGCCTCGGTTGTCGAAAGAGTTTCGGTTGGCGAAGGTCGCCATGATGGTCACGTCCGTCGTGAAAGCCTTCCACGCCTCGTTCCAATGTTCCGCAGATGGCGGAGATACCAGCGAAGGGTCAAAAGCACTCCGAATAGCCCACGCCCTAGTGAGTTTTTCCGCCGATTTACGGTGAGAACGGACACACGGCAGGTCGGGCTGTCCAGGCAGATGCATGTGGCGAGCTCTTTGAGTAGTATGAGCGACAGGTAGCAATTACAAAATCAATCGAGATACAAAGGAGATTGTCGATGACTCTCTCTCAAGTGCTGCTTCTGGCGTTTCTTATTGGCGTCGTCGCTGGCTTGCGTTCTCTGACCGCGCCTGCCGTGGTGGCCTGGGCCGCTCACCGAAACTGGCTAAACCTCCATAACACGCCCCTCTCCTTCATGGGGTCGACGGCCGCAGTCGTTATTTTTACTCTGCTGGCTGTCGTCGAACTGTTCGCCGATCAGCTTCCTTCAACCCCCAGCCGCACAAAACCTCCGGGTCTAATTGCCCGCATCGTTCTCGGTGGCCTATCCGGCGCGGGCGTTGCGGTGTCGGGGGCGCAATCCATCGCGCTCGGCGCTGTCTTGGGTGTAGCGGGTGGCATTGCTGGCGCGTTTGCGGGTTACGAAGTTCGTACGCGCCTGGTGAAGGCTCTCAAGGTTCCGGACTTGGTCATCGCTCTCTCGGAGGACGCGGTGGCGATTGGCGGGGGCCTCTTTATCGTGTCGCGGTTCTAAACGCGCGCCTCGCGCATCCAAGTTCCGGGCCCCGTAGGATTCTGAGAGCCCAAGGAGCTTTTTGATGAGTAAGCCCGATCGGTACCAAGCGATCGTTATCGGTTCAGGCCAGGGTGGAACTCCGTTGTGTCTGGCGCTTGCGGGTACTGGTCTTCGAACGGCGCTGATAGAACGCGAGCATGTGGGCGGAACCTGCATCAACGAAGGTTGCACGCCAACGAAAACCATGGTCGCCAGCGGCCGCGTCGCCTATCTCGCGCGGCGAGGCGTTGGCTATGGCGTTCACACCGGAATCATCCGCGTCGACATGAAACGCGTCCGGCAGCGCAAGCGCGACATCGTGAACAGCTTTCGCAATGGCAGTCAAGGACGCATTGAAAAGACGGCAAATCTTGAGTTGATCTTCGGCGAAGCCAGCTTCACCGGCACTAAGTCCCTGCTCGTCCGACTGAAAGACGGCGGCCAGCGTGCACTCACCGGCGAGAAGATCTTCATCAACGCGGGTGCGCGCCCATCTGTGCCCGCACTCGACGGCCTGAAGGACGTGCCCTTTCTCGACAGTACTTCCATCATGGAGTTGGAAACCGTTCCGGAACATCTGCTCGTTCTCGGAGGCGGCTACGTCGGCGTGGAGTTTGGGCAGATGTTCCGCCGCTTCGGCAGCCGGGTGACTATCGTTCAGTCCGCCGGGCAATTACTCGGCCGCGAGGACTCCGACGTGGCTCAGGAAGTTGCTACCATCCTGAAGCAAGACGGCATCCAGCTCCTGCTGAACGCGAAAGCTGCGCGCGTCACCAAAACAGGAGCGCAGATCCATCTCACCGTTCGTACGGGCGACGAATCCCGCGCCCTCGAGGGCTCTCACTTGCTCGTGGCCACGGGGCGGGTTCCCAACACTGAGTCGTTGAACGTTTCGGCTGCAGGCATCGCGACCGACAGCCGCGGTTTCATCCAAGTGAATAGAAAATTGGAGACCAGCGGAGCGAGCATCTTTGCATTGGGAGACATTAAAGGCGGGCCGGCCTTCACTCACATTTCCTACGACGACTTTCGCATCCTCCGCACGAACCTCATCGAGAACGGAAGCGCCACCACCGAAGGGCGGCTCGTGCCCTACACCGTCTTCATCGATCCGCAACTCGGCCGCATTGGCCTGACCGAAGCCGAAGTTCGCGCGCAAAACAGGAAAATCCGTGTCGCTAGGATGCCCATGACCTCTGTGGCCCGCGCACTGGAAGTGGATGAAACTCGCGGATTCATGAAGGCCATCGTCGATGCCGGCACCGATCAAATTCTCGGCGCAGCTGTACTCGGGCTGGAAGGTGGAGAAGTCATGTCGATGCTGCAATTAGCGATGATGGGCAAACTGCCCTACACCGCTTTGCGCGATGCCGTCTTTGCCCACCCTACGCTTGCCGAATCCCTCAACAACCTCTTTACGCGTTTCGATTCGTAATCGAAGCTGGGCACGCTCGCAAACATGCGATCGCTCGTCGATCGCGATGCTCTGCCAAATACAGTGGTAAGCAGCGCGGTCTTCATTCTTCCCGAGTAACGGCGTCCTCGGAAGTGATGTTGCCGTTCTCGGGGCAGATTCCACATAGTTGTCGCTCATGATCGGCAAATCTGTCCCGCTTCGCGCGAGTCGAACGCTGAAACAGACATTCAGGTTGTTCAGCTTAAAAAGTAGAGGATCTCCACCAAATGACAATCGCAACGATCGCCGGGACTGCAAAGACGAGCAGAGCAACTGGAGCCTCATCCTTGACGGAGTAGCCGGCCTTGTTGACGCCGACCCACATATTGAGCAGCGTGGCGACTAGCCAGAGCACCAGAAAACATTTGATCGTGGTGGTGGCGACCACAGTCGCCGCTGCGCCGCCAATCCAGCGCCCGAGAAGCAGGCACACTGCTAGAAGTAGGAAGCCACCGAACATAACTTTCAGTGTATGCGTCAGAAATTCTCCCCGGAGAGTGCGCGACCCTCTACAAGGTCAACATATGGTTTCCACTATGTTGCCTGCCCAATATCCAGTCGTTTGATCTTACCCGCAGACGAGAGCGAAAGAAAACCCCGACCAAACCTTATCAGACTTCCACCCAGACTCTGATGTCGTGCACCCAACCCGGAGCCGGCGTTTGCAACAAACTGCCGGCTCTTATAATATTGGAATATTCGCCGAGGAGGTAGTGTGCGCAATAAATCGTACCTAGCCGCTGCAGACGCGCAAAAGATCGTAGCTGCCTGCAAGGTTGAAGCAGAGAAGAACAAATGGAATGTCAGCATTGCCGTCGTCGATGACGGAGGATTTCTGCTTCACCTCGAACGCTTGGACGGCGCTGTAGGTCAGAGCGCCGCAATCGCGACTCTTAAAGCACAAACTGCCGCGGCCGCACGCACTCCCACCAAGGTCCTGGAAGACGTGGTGAAGGAGCGGCCTGCGACTGCAGCTTTTCCGGGCAGGCTTGCGGTGCAGGGAGGAGTTCCCATTGTGTACCAGGGTGAGTGTGTTGGCGCCGTCGGTGTTTCAGGCGTGAAATCGTTTGAAGACGAGCAAGTCGCTAAGGCTGGGCTGCGAGCGCTGGAGTAGCGGCGGTAGCCCAGCGCCCCGGTTGATTATCCGCCTCATTGCTTCAGAAGTTGAGTCTCAATTAGACAGTTGCACGCCAGAACGGATATCGGACAACCGCGGGTAGACGGCGTCCCGGTCGGCCGGCGCCAGTTTTCGACATCCCGGAAGACTGGGACCCACGATAACTGTCTCGTTTCAGGTGCGTAACAGAGGATGTGCTTTCCACGCGCTTGAACATCTCTCATTAACCGAAGCTGCCGACGAAATGCCGGCTTGGGGCTTGACGCCCTGCCGGCAATAGTGCTCTATTTTTCCCCCTGCGCGCTCGGCGCGCTCGCATGAAAGAGCTGAGGAGACCGAGACCATGATCCATGAGGACATTCTCCAGAAGTTCCCAGACCTCTTCGGGACTAAGAAGGTGAACGGCCGAGAAGTCAATGTCGAACAGACGATTGCCACGCTCACCCGAGAGTTGAGTCCCGAGATCGCCGCGGCCCTAACCGCACGCCGGGCGCTCCTACAGTCCCCCGCGCCGGTGAGTAAGAAATATGCATGGCCGAAGTGGGACGACACATTTGAGGATTCTGGAACCCGGCAGGTTTGGACATTTCGCCAGATCGTCCAAGGAATGATTGATAACGCTCTCGGGCGGGACAGCAAGTGGCGCTGGCGGCTCAACGACGAGGTGCCAATCCCGGAGGATGCCCACCCGTTGACAAATCCCGGCCTGGAGCTCACTGGGCCATGGCATCCACTGGACATGGCCTTCAACGCGTTGAATAGCCCTGCGCCTATGAATATGCCGGACTTTGAAGACGCCTCACCGCCCCATTTCCAACCCGATGGCACACCCTCGAATCAGCCAGCGAGCGTTTTTGCAGCGATACAGAACGCCAAAGAGGTTTTCGAAGGCCGCTGGGCCAACCGCCCCTATGAGGTAATAAAGAAAGGCCAACGGCGCGCGTACAAGATCAATACATCCCCGGCGCAGTGGCCGACCCGGTTTGCTCGGCCTCCCGGTATCCACGTGCGGTTTGACCACATCAAGGTTGACGGCCAACCGGTGCCCGGTCTGATTCCAATCACTCTCCTCTGGGCCCTCAACAACTACGAATCCCTCACACACGCCGGCACCGGCGTGTACTACTACATCCCGAAGATTCAGACTCCTCAGGAGGCCCTCATTGTGGAGAAGCTCCTGGCGCGTTTGGAAGGCCTGATCGGCGTCCAGCCTGGCACCATCAAGATCAAAGTCCTCTATGAGGAGGGAAATGCAGGCCGGTTCTTACCTGCGATCGCCTGGGTCTTGCGGCGTCGGCTTCTTGGGACGAATGTCGGCCGGTGGGACTACTTGGCCAGCCTCATTGAGATGTGGAAGGACGACCCGCAGGGCGTTTTCCCAGATCCGCAGTCGATCGGCATGGCCGCCCCGAACATGATTGCATATCAGCGGTACAACGCTTTGATGATGCTCATGGCCGGTATGAAGAATGGCGAGCTCACCCAGGGCGCCCCTATTGGCGGGATGGCGGCGGTAATGATCTATCCACCGATCGATCCCTATGGCCGCTCGAGGTATAACCCACTGGCGCTGCGCGCGATGGAAATCGACAAGCTGCGAGAGCGCCTGCTGGGTCTCATGTTTGTGCCCGAGAAACCGCTGCCCACAGGCCAACAGCCCACCCTGGAAGACGTCCTTGCCGGCCGAGTGAAGGGGCGATTCTATGATGCCTATCGGCAAAGCTGGGTCGCCAGCCCAGAACCGGCCTACGTAGCCGCTGGCAACGCACCACTACGGGCTCCTGTCACGCAGCTCCAGGCGATCCTCGATGCGCCACAAGAGACTGTGGACTTGAAAGGCAAACCGGTGCCAACGGTCGCCAGTGGTCTCATCGACACGGAGCGGCTCCTGCTGCAATCCCGTGGTTTATTGAACTCGCAGGGCAAGATCACGCCCTGGGTCATCACCAACGACATGCTTGACACGCCGGAGAAACTCTTCACGCAAGAACTTTGGGACGCCATCTTCGGCGTGCCGAGGGGTGAGATCACCATTGAGCACATCCAACACGCGTTCTACATGGCGGCGAACTACGGCTTCCAGATCCTCAACGGCAATTTCGCGGCGGCCATCGACGACTACGAACTCTCACTGCGGTTCATGAATGACCTCGCCACATACCGGATCGATGTGTCGTGGCTGTGGAGCCTCGTCCATCACCGGGCTGCCATCACCAAGGACGGCTACCTCAAGCGGCCGGCGCTTACCGAAGATGGGGTCGTACCGGCTGTGAACGCCTCCGAGATCAAGGCCGGGACCCGTTTCACCAAGGAGCTGTTCGAGAAGTTGTGGGACTACCACAATGAATGGACATCGGAGTTCTTCGCCGAGCTGGACCGCCGCGGCGATCCAGGCCGCTTTGACCGCGCCAAAGCGCCCATCATCATGGAGATCTTAAAGCGGCAGCTGCTTTCGCCCCACTACATCCAGCACAGTGCCCGCGTGCTCTTCGTCGTGGGACAGGCGAACAAGCAGGAGCGCGGGCAGATTCTGGAGGCGATCTTCGACCTCTCCCGCGAGGAGATCATCAA
>JBARRP010000235.1:0-20962 GCA_049644285.1 Candidatus Acidiferrales bacterium
AGCTGAAACCGCTCTGTGGTATTCTTCACTCGCATCGGGGGTGTAGGCTCCTTTACCGGAGATTTTGTTGCTCGTCACAACAAAACCTACACCCTCTCTCTTTTTACACACTCAAAATTACGTCACCCGCGCTCTGTTCCCTTTGCCGCGCTGCCGGTCGAACCCGGCATTCGGCCGCCTGTTTAGTGGAATTCTGGCCCCGAGCGACACCATCATGTATAAACCGAAGGCCGTTTTGAAACACTTGGCTGGGTTCGCCGCGTTGACTTGCGGCGGGGCGGGACCTAATATGCCCGCGCAGAGGCTTCTCACCCCTCATGATCGGTCAGACCGTCTCTCACTACCGTATCTTGGAAAAGTTGGGGGGCGGCGGTATGGGTGTCGTCTATAAAGCCGAGGACACTCGCCTGAAGCGCCTGGTCGCCCTTAAATTCCTTCCCGAGGGAATGACACACGACCGCCAGGCCCTGGAACGTTTCCGGCGCGAAGCGCAGGCCGCCTCTGCCCTCGATCACCCGAACATCTGCACGATCTACGACATCGGCGAAGAGAACGGCCAAGCATTCATCGTGATGCAGTATCTGGTCGGGCATACGCTCAAGCACGGCATCAGCGGCCGGCCGCTGCCGGTAGAACAGGTGCTCGAACTCGGGAGTGAGATTGCAGACGCCCTCGATGCCGCGCACGCGAAGGGAATTATTCATCGTGACATCAAGCCGGCCAACATTTTCGTGACCGACCGGGGGCATGCGAAGATTCTCGACTTCGGTCTTGCGAAGCAGCTTCTGGGACAAACCCTCGGCGAGACGCTTACGGCCGGCGGTCCCATCGTGGATAGCGATCCGAATCTCACCAGCCCGGGTACGGCGCTTGGCACTGTCGCGTATATGTCTCCCGAGCAGGTGCGCGGCGAAACATTGGACGCTCGCACGGACCTGTTTTCGTTCGGCTTGGTGCTCTACGAAATGGCGACCGGCCGGCAGGCATTCACCGGTAACACTTCCGGCGTGATTTTCAATGCCATCTTGCAGCGCGAGCCGGCGCCCCCGTCGCGCCTCAATCCGGATTTGCCGCTCAAGCTCGAAGATATCATCACGAAGGCGCTCGAAAAAGATCCGAAGCTGCGTTACCAGCACGCGGCGGATTTGCGTTCGGATTTGCAGCGGCTGAAGCGCGACACTTCTTCCGGCCGCATTGCTACATCCGCGGCGAAGTCTGGCGCCTTCGATGATCGCGCCTCTGGCGATGTCAGCCCGAGTCCCGATGTAATCGGGGCGAGGGATTCGTCCTCCGTCGCCGCACCAAGCGTGGTGGCGCCCTCATCGCCTCAAACGAAGCCGGGGGACGCGGCGCCGGCAGAAGCTGCGGCTCCCACTCCCGCGCCGCTGAGCCTGGCCCCTCGATGGAGAGTCATTCTTCCCGCAATGGCCATACTTCTCCTCGCAGCACTGGCGTGGAAATTTGGGGCGGGGCTGTTCAGCAAATCGCATCCGCCCGCCCCGCCGAAAGCCCTTGCGGTCGTCGCCATTGAAAATCTCACTCAAGACCCATCGCTTGAATGGATGGGCAATGGCGTCGTCGAGCTGCTTACAACGGACCTCGCGCAGGCCAAGCAGCTCGACGTGATTTCAAGCGAGCGCGTCCGCGGACTCATCCGCCGTCACGTGAAAGGGGACGCGCGCCTGCCTGCCGATGAAGCTCGCGACGTCGCGCAGGAAGCGCACGCCGACTGGTTTCTGAGCGGCGCCCTGCTCAAGGTCGGCGCTGGCCTGCGCCTGGATCTGCGCGTCCAGGACACTTCCACCGGACAGGTCGTTTTCGCCGGTAAGGTCGAAGGCGAAAATTCGCAGGCGGTCTTCGCCATGGCGGACAAAGCCACGGCCGGCATTCTCGGCCAGCTCGTCCCCGGCGGAACCGCGGCAGCCAGCTCGGCGGTCATGCTCACTTCGAACATTGAGGCCCTGCACGCCTACGAGGAAGGCCTCAACTATGGCGACCGCATGTTGTTCGATAAGACCGCCGCGTCGTTCCGCCGCGCCGTCGAACTCGATCCGCAGTTTGCTATGGCTCATTTTCAACTGGCGAACGCTCTCACGATCACCACCGGCGACGTGCCAGCGGCGCGAAAGGAAATGGCGCGCGCCTCTGAGCTTGCGGGCCGCCTGCCACGTCAGCAGCAGCTCGTGATCGAGGCCGGACGCCTGGGCCTGGACGGCCGCTTCGAGGGAGCCGACCAAATCCTGGAAGCGGCGCGACGTGAATTTCCTCGCGACACCGAAGTACGTCAAGCTCTGACGGGAAATATGGACTTCGAGTGGAGGTATCCGGACTCGATTGCGCCTGCCGAAGAAATCATCCGGCTGGATGACCGCTATCCGCTTGCTTACAACGACCTCGCTTATGGCTATGCATGGCAGGGTGATCTACAAAAGGCCCTCGCGGCCGCCGATAAATACGCTGCGCTCTTGCCGCCGAACGATCCGAATCCGATCGACACTCGCGGCGACATTTTCTCCATCAATGGCCGCTTCGAGGAAGCCATTCCTCTCTACCGAAAAAGCCAGGAACTGCACCCCGAATTCGGGTCGGGGCTGAAATTATCCCTCTGCTACATCTTCGAGGGCAAGTATTCGTTGGCCGAGGCCAGTGCCGAGCCGTTCTTACAGGAAACCGACCCGCTAACCCGAGGAGGGGCGGAGGCTGTGTTCGGGGACATCCAGTCCGCCAGCGGCCGCCTCGACCGCGCTGTTAGTTTCTACGAGAAGGCACTCCGGACTCTCCAGACACCACACTCCTATCCGTCCCCCATTCTTTTCAAGGCCGCTCAAGTCTATTTCGAACAGGGTGAGCCGCAGGCTACGCTCGACTTCGGCCGCCGGGTTCCCGGCCCGTGGGCCGGGGTGGCCCGCAGCACTGCCTACCTGCTGCTGAAAAATGACTCTGCGGCTGAGAAGGAATTCGCCGCGCTGCGCAAGTTCATCGCTCCGCTCTATGGAGATTACACCGCTGAGCAAACCGTGGACGCAAATCGTTGGCTCGCCGCCGCGTACGCCGGCAGGTGGCAGGAGGTCATTGCTGGTTGGCCCAAGAAGCAAGGATTCCTGCGCGCCGCCTTCGCAGTCTATGCTGGCCGCGCCTATCTCGAGATAGGGAATCGGGACGAAGCAGAGAAGCTTTTTCGCTTCACGATTCAGGCCCAGCGCACTTGGCTGAACGGTGCCGTCATTGCCGCTCACGACCCTCTGTCTTACGCGCTCGCTCAGTTTTATCTTGCAAAACTCCTCGAGCAGGAAGGGAAAAAGAGCGAAGCCATCAACTCCTACCAGGAATTCTTGAGCCACTTCGAGAACTCCAGCGCGCGCCTCCCACAGATCGCCGAGGCTCGCGCCGCCTTGAAGCGTCTGATGTAGTCGCCACGCTCAGCCTTCCGCCCGGGCCGAGTAATTCCGTGGTCGGAAGCTCGCGAGTGCTTCACTCTCGTCCTCAAAGCTGGAAATCGCGCGCAGCAGACCCATCAACTCCAGCACCATCCGCACGCGACCGCGCGGGCTGAGCAATTTCATGCTTCCGCCGCTACACTGAAGGGTGACAAACGTCCGAACGATGGTGCTCATACTCGAACTATCCACCTGCGTCACGCCCGCAAGATTCAGCAACACCTTGCGCGCGCCCTCGCTGACCAGCTTTCGAAGCTGGCCATTCAGCAAATCATTGTCGGGCCCGATCGTCGCTTTTCCCTCAACGTCTAGGATGGTGACGTCATTCGATTGCCGGATTGAGATTTGAAGGTGCACAACTCCCTCTTCTTCCAGCTCCTCCAAAGTGGTGGGAATCCACCTGCGCTTTGCTTGGCTTTCCAGCCAATTCAGAGTCGAATCGCTTTCTGACATTCAGGGCAGATGCGGTTTGTAACTTCGCCTCCGGTGTGGGCCCGGACATAGGCTTCAAAGAGCTGCCAAGAACCATCTTTGTCCCGGATTTTTTTGCAAGAGATACAGATGGGCAATAAACCGCTCAGTTCGTTGATTCTGGCAAGCGACTCTTGCAATCGCTGAATGAGTGTGTCGCGCTCGTGCTCCGCCTTTGTGCGCTCCGCCAGCGCGTCTTTCAAGTCGATGAGATTGCGGCGCAGCTCGAGTTGGGCCAGCACCTGGCGGCTCAGAGCCTTGAGCGCTTCGTGCTGTTCCGAGCTGAGCTCTCGCGGCACCCGATCGATCACGCACAAAGTCCCGAGCGCGTGACCTTTGGGAGTGACCAGCGGTGCGCCAGCGTAAAAGCGGATCTTGGGTTCGGACACCACTAACGGATTTTCCTTGAATCTCTGATCTTCCAAGGCATCGCGGACGACAAGAACATCGGGTTGCAGGATTGCGGTGGCACAGAAAGCAACGTCACGGGAAGTTTCTGTCAAGGGCACTCCAACCCGCGATTTAAACCACTGCCGGTCAGCATCCACAAGGCTGATCAGCGCAATGGGCGTGCCGCAAATGTAGGATGCCAATAGAGTGAGATCGTCAAATGCCTTTTCAGGTTCCGAGTCGAGAATCGCGTATCTTCGGAGGGTGGCGAGTCTAGCGACTTCGTTGACGGGCATTGGGGCGGCCATGATCAACCTCCTGTTTCGCGCAAGGGTGTCGGAATTCCCTCCCGAATTCTCACGCCTCCGGGGGGCTGACCGAATTAGAGGAATGATACACCCAACTTGCCGATTTCTGAGCGCGGGCGAAGCTGCTCACACTTGTCCGAGGGTATTCAGGAAAGGAAGAGTTTTGGCGCCAGCAGCGCGCGCATTGACTTGCCAGTGATCACGGCATAGCATGGCTCGCAATGGGGCCGTCCGCATGATTGGACAGACCATCTCTCACTACCGTGTTCTCGAACGTCTTGGCGGCGGCGGCATGGGAGTGGTGTACAAGGCGGAAGACATCAAGCTGGGCCGCTTTGTGGCTTTGAAATTCCTGCCGCCGGAGATGTCGCGAGACCCGGTATCTCTGCAACGGTTTCAACTGGAAGCCCGGGCCGCTTCCGCCTTGAATCATCCCAATATTTGCACGGTGTATGAGATCGATGAATACGAGGGGCAGAGCTTCATTGCCATGGAGTTCCTGGAGGGCAAGACGCTCAAGCAGAAGCCCTCGCTCGAACCCCATGAGACCGACAAGATCTTGGAGGTCGGCATTCAGGTAGCGGACGCGCTCGATGCCGCTCATTCTCAGGGCGTTATTCATCGAGACATTAAGCCGGCCAATATTTTCCTGACCCGGAGAGGCCACGCCAAGCTTTTGGATTTTGGACTGGCCAAACTTTCCCCCGTGCGCGCCGGGGTCGCTGAAGGGGTTGGCGTTTCGGGCGCGGAAACCGTTGGAATCTCGGAAACGAATCTCACCAGTCCGGGTGTCGCGCTTGGCACGGTCGCCTATATGTCACCGGAGCAAGCGCTAGGGGAGCCACTGGATGCACGGACCGATTTGTTCTCCTTTGGCGCTGTCCTCTACGAAGTGGGCACCGGGCGCACGGCATTCGCAGGGAACACTTCGGCGGCGGTTTTTGACGCCATCCTGCACCGGAGCCCGGTTTCGCCGGTGCGCCTGAACCCCGACATGCCGGACGAGCTCGTGCACATCATCAGCAAACTCCTCGAAAAGGACCGGAACGAGCGCTACCAGTCAGCCCGGGATCTCGCCACCGACCTGCGCCGCCTGAAGCGCGACACCGATTCCGGACAGCCAACTCACATCAGCCGGGCCGTGGCCACCGCACATGTACAAAAAGAGGTGGCGCGGCGCGTTGGGATTATCGCGGCGGCGAGCGCTTGCGTGATTCTGCTCGTGCTTCTCTCGCTGTACCTGTTCCGGTGGCGCAACCACACGATTGATTCGATCGCCATCCTGCCATTTGTCAACGCCAGTTCGGACGCCCAGGTCGAATACTTGAGCGACGGCTTGACGGAGAGTTTGATCAACAGTCTTTCCCAGTTGCCCAACCTTTCGGTGATGTCACGAAGTTCCGTATTCCGCTACAAAGGGAAAGGTACCGATGCAAAGACCCTGGGAAAGGAGCTTGGCGTTCGTGCGGTCCTGCTCGGGCGGGTGGTGCAGCAAGGCGATAACCTTTCCGTCAGCGTCGAGCTGGTAGACACGGAAAACAATCGTCATCTCTGGGGAGAACAGTACAACCGGAAGGTCTCCGATTTGCTTTCCGTGCAACAGGACATCACCAGAGATATTTCGGACGCGTTGAAACTCGAGCTCACCGGCGAGGAAAAGAGCCGGCTCGCCAAGCGCCCCACAGAAGATCCCGTTGCCTATCAGTTCTATCTCAACGGGCTCTACTATTGGAACAAGGGGACGCAAAGCGGCTTCCAAAAGGCGGTGGATTTATTCAATCAGGCGATCGCAAAAGACCCGAAATTCGCCCTGGCGCAAGCCGGCCTCGCAGATACCTATAGCCTATTGGGCGATTCCGGCTATATGGCCCCCGGAGACGCTTGGCCGAGAGCCAAAACAGCGGCGATGGTGGCGGTGGGCATCGAAGATTCACTCGCGGAGGCGCATACATCGCTGGCTCTGGTGAAGGCGTATTACGACTGGGATTGGAGCGGCGCGGAAAAGGACTTCCAGCGCGCAATCGAGCTCAACCCCAATTCCGCTGCCGCGCACCACTGGTATGGATCTTACTTGGCGAAACTGGGCCGCCAGGAGGAGGCTCAGCGGGAACTTCAAAAAGCACACGAGCTTGACCCGGTGTCGCTGCTCATCAGCACCTCCTTGAGCTGGGATTACTACGCCTCGCGCCAGCCGGACCGGGCCATTGAACAATTGAAGAAGACACTCGAGATGGACCAGGATTATGGACCCGCCCGCCGCCTTCTCGAGACTTGTTACGAACAAAAGGGAATGTTTAAAGAAGCGGTAGCGGAATGGCAAAAAACTTTTACGCTCGCCAACAATCCCGAGCTCGCGGCCGCGATTGGACAAGATTTTGCGACCTCAGGCTACAAAGCGGTTTTGCAAGACTGGCTCGAAGGATTACAGGAGCTGTCGAAACGGGAATACGTTTCGCCGTATGAAGTTGCGCAGGTTTATGCCCGACTCGGTGATCGGGAGCAAGTTTTTAGTTGGCTCGAGAAGGCTTATGCGGAGCGCGACAGCCGCATCGTCGCGCTGAAGGTCGAGCCGGCGTTTGAAGGCTTGCGCTCCGATCCAAGATTCCAGGACCTGGTGAAGCGCATCGGGTTCCCGCAGTAACACCCGCCGCTCGCAATCACTTCAGAGGGTAGTCGGGCTCGCCCGGAAGGTGTCCGCCAATGCGAACGACTTTGACTCCGGGACGGACATCGCGGGCATCCATGAACGCAATCGCACCGGGAATCGCGGCCGTCAGTTCATTGGCCATGTCGTTCGAATAAACGATCTTGGGCGCCGTGGCGGACTCCGCTCGGAAGATCTTCGCAATCCAATATCGTTTGAACTGCACTTCGTCCATTTGATAGATCACTTGCAACACGACATCGCGTTCGCGGGCGACGGGAGCCCGGATCAGCAACACGACTGGAATTTTGGCCGTCCAGTATTGGCGGTCGCCGAGGAAGATCTTGCGCACTTCCTCGAGGCTCAGATCGCTGACCGGGGTGTCCGGATTCACGACTACGGCAATGCTGGAGCTGCGCTGGCTCTGCGCCTGGAGGCATTGCAGCGCCAAGAATGCCAGGCAGGTCACGCCGATGAAGCCTCGCGACGGTCTCGTTGACGTCTTCTTCGTCTTCATCAGAGGCTCCGTCAGAACGTGAAGGCGGTCTGGAAAAAGACGCCGTTAAACCGAGGCTGGTTCGTGCCTCGCTCAAAGTTGCGATACTCGGCCTTGAAAGCGGCAAACTCCGTGATATCGTAACGGATGCCCACCGTTGACTGCACCGTGTCAGGAAAATCCAGCACGGGTTCTCCCGCCGGAAGATGGATGTGCTCGAACCGGTAGTAGGGCTTCCACTTCTTGTCGTTCCAGGGCAGACGGTAAGCCACTTGAATATAGTACGCCTGACTATTGAATGTCCGCCCTGTTTGTGGGACCTCATGGTGGACATTGGCAAATTCGGCTAGGAATTCCGGGGTTTCGCGCGCCAAGACGATGTGCGCCGAGCTAATCAGCTCCTTCGTCCGGGGGAGAATCCCGCTCGTTATCTCGTCACCGTAAAATGATCCGCCCACCTGCAGGCCATGGATACTGGGGGGCCTTGAAAAGAGATTCACTACCCAGGCTCTGTTGTTATTGACATCGCCGGAATCGCCGGCCCTGCTGATGATCGAACCCCGGCCATTGCCAATTCCAGCTTGGTAATTCAAGCCCACAATTCCTGACGGGATCTCGCCTTCTGCCAGCAGTCCGACAAAGTGCACCGGCAGGAAGCGCCCGCCGAACTGGATCATATCCGGCCGGCTGATCGTCGTTTGCAGCCAGAGCCCGTGATGGAAGGCCGTGTTCCAGTAATTGATCGGCGTGTGATATTTGCCGAATGAAAGCTTGAAATAGTCATTGTAGTCGTAGCGGATGAGGGTGCGCTCCACCTCGACGTTATATTGTGATGGCTGAGCGGTGAAACTGATCTCCCCGAAATAGGTAACCTTTTTCGAAAGCGGCGAGGCGATGTGCAACACAAACTGGCCGAGATCGAATCCGCTGGTCGTGCCCCGCTGATCGGTAGCCGAGAAGTCCACGTCCCCAAATCCTCGAATATGCAAGGAGGGAAAGGTGGACTGCTCTTGGCCGAGGACGATATGTTCATGCTCTTGATGCGCCGCCTGCGGCGCCGGGGTTGGGGCGTCTTGCGGTGTCGCGACGCGCGGCTCGACAGCAGACGCGGTGATCACCCGCGCACTCGCGTCGCAGGGGCCCGAGGAGCAGGCTTGCTTGCTTTCTAGCTCGTTTACCCGCTTTTCGAGCTTGTCGATTCGTTCGAGCAAACTCTTGACGACCTCCGGCTGATCGGGTGTCGGTGTGGATGTCTGTCCCCAAGCAGCCGATGCCGCCAGACATAGCATCCCCAGCACGGTGAGTAGAAGTCGGCGCATGTTTTCCTCCCTGCGGAAAAGATTCAGGCCCCAAGCCGCGTTCTTGATGCGGGATTCTGCCACGCCAATGCAGAGAAAGAAAAGCTTATTCAGTGCCGGGCTGCCCTGAGGCTATTTCGATTGCGGGGGAGTGTCCTTTCTTGAGTTCGTCCGAAAAGCGAGCCGCTGCACGCGCCCGTAAAGCTTTCAGTTTGCATCTTTCCAACTTCTAATCTCCAACCTCTGAGCCTCCGATGGTATCCACAGCAACGCATCCTTGCAACGCTGCTCACACCGCGCTAGCGTGATGGCGGAGGTTCGAGTTGTAATGCGTCGACACTGGAGCGAGATCGAGCGTGGAGCCAGCGGTCCTGCGCAAGCGGCAAGCCCTCGGGGCGGTATTAAATCCTTTGTCTTCAGCGCGTGCAGCACCCAGCCTGCACAATCCTACTCGATACACGAAACCACAGTCGTTCTTCGCCAACTCATTGAAAGAAAAGGCTGGGACCATTTTCTACCCGATACAAAATTCAACTTTTCTCAATGGTGCAGCCGGGCGAGAGTATTGCCTGGAGGCGCGAACGCACCGCGAGCTCAAGCCCGAGCCTCCCGCCCAGAGGAAGTAAGTATTCTCTGCGCCCTCTGCGTCTCTGCGGTGAAGCTCCGTCGACTTCCTCACGAGGGCACTCCCTGAACCATGCCACGAGAATCGCTGCTCGAATATTTCGAGGCTGGCTCACGCCCCGCCGACGAGCCCGCTGTCGTCTGGCGCCGCGGCTATCGCATGGAGCGATGGACGCGCTCTCAACTCCTCGCTGCAGCTCACGGCTTCGCCTGCGAGTTGGAGCGCAGGAAGATCGCACGCGCCGAAAGCGTTCTGCTTTGGGGAGAAAATTCCGGCGAGTGGGTCGCTGCATTTCTCGGCTGTCTGTTTGGCGGCGTCTTGGCCGTGCCGATGGACTCCATTGCCTCGACAGAATTCGCGCGGCGCGTGGCGCACCAAGTGAAAGCGCGTCTGGTTGTGGCGTCGCGCAACGCGCCCGTCCTCGATCCCGCGCTGCCGGTCCTTCCCGTCGAGAGCTTGGCCGATGCTGCGCAGCGGGAACCGATTGCATTATCCGCATCGGAATTCCATCGTCCGGAATTCCACCGTAACGACCCCATCGAAATCGTTTTCACCTCCGGCACGACCGCGGAGCCGCGCGGCGTGGTTCTCACTCACGGAAATCTGCTCGCCAATCTCGAACCCATCGAAACTGAATTTCAGAAATACCGGCGCTACGAGCGACTCTTCCATCCCCTGCACATTTTGAATCTGTTGCCGCTGAGCCATGTTTTCGGACAGATGCTGGGCATTTTCATTCCGCAAATTCTCGGGGCAACGGCCATTTTCCTCGACTCGGTGCGGCCGGCGGACGTGGCGCAAATGATCCGCCGCGAGGAAATCAACGTGCTGGTCACGGTTCCGCGCCTCGTCGAATCCCTGCGCGACAAAATCGAGCGCGACCTCGAAGCCGCGGGCCGGCTCGCGCGTTTTCGCAAAAAGTTCCAAGCGGCCGAAGGGAGACACTTCCTCAGGCGGTGGTGGATTTTTCGTCGCATCCACCGGCAATTCGGTTGGAGGTTTTGGGCAATCGTGTCGGGCGGCGCCGGGTTGCCCGCGCGGACCGAAGAATTCTGGAGCCGGCTGGGCTTCGCAGTAATTCAGGGTTACGGCCTGACGGAAACCACTTCGCTGGTCAGCCTGAATCACCCGCTCCGGCTGGGCAAGGGCTCGATCGGCAAAGCGCTGCCGGGCCTCGAAGTGAAACTGAGCGACGAAGGCGAAATCCTGGTGCGGGGAGAAAACATAGCCGCCGGTTACGCCCGCGGCGGGCAGCTCGAGCGCGTCGCCGGAGAAGACGGCTGGTTTCATACCGGCGATCTCGGCGAACTGGATGCGGAGGGGAATCTCTATTTCAGAGGGCGCAAGAAAAACGTGATCGTCACGCCCGAAGGGATGAACATCTATCCCGAGGACCTGGAAGCGGCGCTGCGCAAGCAGCCGGAGGTGCGCGACTGCGTGGTTGTAGGACTCGATCGCGATGGAAACGCGGAGCCCTGCGCCGTTCTCCTGCTGCGCGACCCGGTGAGCAATCCCGCCGCGGTTATCGAGCGCGCGAACCGATCTCTTGCCGGGTACCAGCAGATTCGGAGCTGGCAGGTCTGGCCCGACCAGGATTTTCCGCGCACTCCCACTCAGAAGCCTCTCCTCCCGCGCATCCGTGAAACGGTGGAATCACAAGTGAAGTTGCCGACAAGCGAACCGGCGTCAGGTCCCCTGGAAAAATGGATTGCGCGTCTCACTCACCAATCGGCGGGAAAAATTTCACCGCAGGCGCGGCTCGCCACCGATTTGAATTTGTCTTCGGTCGATCGCGTGGAGCTTCTGAGTTTCCTCGAGGATCGGTATCAAGTGGATCTGGACGAAGCGAGTGTTGCCGAAGCTACGACCGTCGGCGAGCTCGAATCCCTGCTGCGCCAGCCGGCCACGCGCGAGCCGGCATTTCCCTACACACGATGGCCGCGGCGCTGGCCCACCACCTGGATTCGCGAAGCCGCCTACTACCTCCTGGTGGTCCCGGCGGCGCTGCTGCTGGGATGGCCACGCATCCGAGGCCGCGAAAATCTGCGGAATGTCGACGGGCCGGCCCTCTTCGTCTGCAATCACGTCACTTCGATCGATGTTGGATTTGTTTTGCCGGCCTTACCGGCGCGGTTGCGAAGGCGCTTGGCCGTCGCGATTGGAGGAGAACGCCTGCGCGGCATGCGCCACCCGCCAGCCGGCAAGAATATTTTCTGGCGACTCTACCAGCAAATTCAATACGTGCTCGTCGTCTCGCTTTTGAATGTTTTTCCCTTGCCCAAGAGCCGCGGCTTCCGGGAGAGTTTTTCATTTGCCGGCTGGCTCGTCGATTGCGGCTCGAGCATTCTGATTTTTCCCGAGGGCCAGCTTACGACCGACGGAAACGTCGGTCCCTTCCGCGTCGGAATCGGACTTCTCGCGGAGCGGCTGCAACTTCCCGTCGTGCCGATACGAATTGGCGGGCTATTCGAGCTGCGTGAAGCGGGCAAAAAGATGACTCGGCCGGGCATGGTTCGCGTCACCATCGGCACACCCGTGAAATTTGAGCCGGGCGCTGCACCTGAAGAAATTGCCCGCGAACTGGAGCGGCGAGTCATTTCACTGGGAAACGCCACATCCACAAATGATTGATCGTGCCGAAACTTCGGTGCTGTCTCGCTATTCCGGCCTACTTACATCCGCAGGAGCGGGGCGTGCAACCGCATCCACCGCTCGAGCTGAACGAGGAACCGTTCGCTCCGTTCGCTTTCGTGCTGGCGCTGAAAACGGAAAGCTGCAGCGTATGCCGCGGGCTGGCGCACTGCGGGCAGGTAATCTTCGTCTTGGAAGACATCACCAGCCGTTCGTAGCGCGTCTGGCAGTCGTCGCAAACATATTCATAGATGGGCATGGCCGCGTTACTTCGGCAATTATCTTATACGATCCCTTCAAAAACAAATCAGGCCCGGCCAATTCAAGACCGGGCCCGATCCCAGAACCGCTGCGTTTTCCCCCAGAACTAATTCACAACCGTGGTTGGTTCTTTCTTCGCGGCTTCCGGAGCGCTGCCGTGGCCATTGGAATGGCCGTTGCCGTTCGAGTGTCCGTTGCCATTCCCGTTGCCGTTTGTCTTGATCGTTTGAAGTCCGGCGGTGCCACCAGGGGCGGCCGCCTTCATCGCTTCCATCGAGCCGATCTGGACGACGGTCTCGGCGGGCTTCTTCAGGACGAGCTCTTCGTAGATTTTCCGCACCTTGGCCGCTTCTTCCATGGCCTTGCGACGGCGCATACGGTCTTCTTCGGCGGCGGTCAGGGGGATATCGTGCTCGAGGTGACGCACGCGCGAGGCGTCTTCGGCGTCGATCTTGAGCGAATGCTCGTAGCTGTGGAGATCGACTCTCTTGCCCTTGGCGTAGATTTCATGCTTGCCGTGCGTCTTGTACCACTGCGCGACGGTCGCATTCTTGTACATGTTCTCGATAATTTTCCGCCAGCCGATGCCGGTGTTGTAAGCGCAGAAGGAAATCTCGCCCTGCTGCGTGGCGTAAGGAATGATGCACATCTCGGTGCGGCGGAAATCGTAGTTGAAAAGATCCTGGAACCACATTCCGGCGATAAACAGGAAATTCCACGGGTCCTGGGCGCGACGCTTCATGGCGTCTTCGTAGGTGCGCTCCGGGTTGGTCCGCCCGTACTTTTTTTCCGAGTTCTTCGAAAGCGCCCAGGTCTTGTCGAATTTCTTCCAAAGGTCTTTGAGCTTCAGGCTCGGCGGTCCCTGGAAGGGCTTGTAATTCTTGAGCAGCGCCATCGCCATCATGAAGTTCGAGAAATTCTTTCCGCGCGCCGCGTCCGTGATCGCGGTGACGTCTTTCACAAGCTGCCCCGCGTCGAGGAAGCGCGGCACCGGCGCCCACTCTTTCGTTTCCTTGTTGATCATCAGCGCGGTGCCCACCCCGCAGTTGGGGTGGCAGCCACAGGAGAGCGAGCCCCACTGCGAATCCGGCCCGTGCACGAGGTCCGAAAAGCCGGCAAACGTGGCGATGAACGAAATCGGGAACCAGTCGCGGGTCGGCTCAACCTTGCCCACCTGCGCGCTCACGTCCTTCGCGAGATGCGAAAGTGTGTAGCGCTGGCGCATCCGGCGCTCCGGGGTGATGTCTTCGTCGCGCCCGGTGAAAGAAACCGGCTGGAAGGAGACGAAGGCAATCTTCCTGGGATTGTCCATCGCGAACTTCACGATCGGGCCGACCTGGTCGTTGTTCACATTGTTGACGATGGTCGTGACCAGGACGATTTCGATGCCTGCCGCGTGCATGTTCTCGATGGCCCGCAGCTTCACATCGAAGAGGTTGCCGACCTGACGATGGCTGTTGGCGTCGTTGCCGATGCCGTCGAATTGGAGATAGGCGTAGCGCAGCCCGGCTTCGAAGGCCTTGCGGCAGAAATCCTTGTTCTTCGCGAACTCGATTCCGTTCGTGGCCGCCTGCACGCTGTTGTAGCCCACCTTGCGCGCGTAGCGAACCGCGTCGAGAAAGTAGGGATGCATGGTCGGCTCGCCGCCCGAAAACTGCACCGACATTTGCCGGCGCGGCTTGATTTTCGTGGCGTTGTCGAGAATTTCCTGGATTTCTTCCCAGCTCAGCTCGTGGACGTAGCCTACCTGGTTCGCGTCCATGAAACAGGGGTCGCACATCATGTTGCAGCGATTGGTGAGATCCACGGTCAAGACCGACCCGCGGCCATAGCGCACGGTGCTTGAGCCGTGCCGGTGCAGGTCTTCGTCGTTGTGGGCGGGAATATCGCGGCCGGGGAAATTCTTCTCAATCCAGGCAAGGAATTTGGAGTCTATTGCCATCAGGTCTTCGCACTTGCCGTGGATGGGACATTCCTTGACCATCCAGACCTGGCCATCGCGCTCGATGATCTGCGCCTTAACCTCGCCGACCTTCTCGTGTACCAGATCGGCCCAGTCCTTTGTTCCGTTGAGGATCGCGTCGCGCGCCTCCTTGACGCAGCCTGGGCAGAGCGAATCGGTGGTGCGCGGCCAGCCGAGGGTTGGCTTGCTCTTCTCCCAAGACTTCAGCATCGGCTTGTCGGACCATTTGGGCGTAAACGACGGATTGGGATTGTATTTATTGAAGAATTGGACGGTGTTGAAGGTTGCCGCCGCCGTCTTGCAGAGCGCCCAGTCGAATGACTTCCAAGCCGTGTTGCGGATGTTGTTCGGCATATTCCTCGCCTCAGTTAGTTTGAACTTCCCCCAAAATTGGAGTGCCCTAAGGATTGCCCGCTGGAATGGCACCACCCCATGCGAGGGTGGATAGACTCCCCCAAATCATTAAACTACTAGAGTTTCCGGGATTCAGGCGCCCCGGTCCAGCGGGTTCCGCCCAAAGGGTTACTGGGTCGGCTGAACGGGGAATATGTGCAGCCAATGGGGTAGCTTGGAACAGGTTGGAAGGGCATCTGACCGCCTGGCCTCTCCAGGTCATCGAGGGGCCAATCTGGCATTTTTCGAGATTGTAATCCTGCTGTCTTCTGGTCTTAACGAGCCAAATATATCTGTGTTGGCAGCGAGCTGCGGGTGGGTATTTCCTTTGAAGGAAATTCACAGGTCCCCTTGACTTGGGCAGGGTTGAGGGGTACAAGCGGCTTAGCGAAGAATCTCAGGGGTGGGGAGGGTGGAATGAATCTCAAGAAAGCTTGGGGTGTATTCGTTGTTTTCCTAGGGCTCGGTCTTTTTCCCGCCAGTTCACGCGCGCAGCAGACCTTAGGTTCCGTCAACGGTACGGTGACGGACATCAGCGGCGCTGTCGTCGGCAATGTCAGCGTAAGGGTGCGCAATGTCGATACAAACCTCGAAGTGACCGCAACGACGAAAGGGGACGGCTCTTTCAGCGTCGCGGACCTGCCGATCGGCAAGTACAGTGTCACGTTCTCAAAACAAGGTTTCAAGACCGATGAGCATCCGCAGATTCTCGTCCGGGGCAACCTGACCACGACGGTGAACGCGTCGCTGCAACCGGGCGAAGTAACGGCGACCGTGACAGTTATCGCAACACCGTTGCTGAACCAAACAGATACGACGAATGGATACACACTAGGATCGGAGCTAGTTCAAAACATCCCGCTGGGCACGGGCAGCTTCACACAGCTTGCGATTCTTGCTCCGGGCGTGAATGCGGATCTTCTCAGCGGATCCGGCACGGGTCAGGGGTTCGGCAACCAAAGCATCTGGGCGAACGGTCAGCGCGACACGAGCAACAGCTTCACGTTCAATGCGGTGAACGCGAATAACATTTTTAATGGCAAGTCTTCCAGCTACGTCAGTGCGAACCGGTTCGTCCTCAACACCGGAGAGAACTTCCTCGCCGGCGGCCAGATCCAAACAAACACTTCTGTCTATGACGCCATCGGCCAGGGCCTGCCCACTCCCCCACAAGAGGCCATCGAAGAGCTCCATGTTAACACCTCGATGTACGACGCGTCGCAAGGCGCCAATAGCGGTGCCCACATTGAAGTGACCACAAAGTCCGGAACGAACGCCCTCCACGGCCAAGCCTGGGAATACCATCAGACCAACGCCTGGGACGCGACACCCTTTTTTCTGAAGGGGACGGGCGTCGCCAAGTATGCTCCTCCGCTCCATCGGAACGTGTTCGGCGGGCAATTGGGCGGTCCTATTCGAAAGGACAAGCTGTTCTTTTTCGGCTCGTATCAGGGGCAGCGCGTAACCGATGCATTCAACGGGGCGACGGACATCGCGAACGTGCCCCCGGGGCTTACAAACGACAGGAGCACCGCCGCCCTGGTGGCATTGGCAGGTCTTCCCCCAGGAAGTCCCGTTGACCCCGTGGCGCTGTTCCTCTTTCAAGGCAAGACAAAGACCGGCCAATTTCTCATCCCCTCGCAGAACATCTTCGATCCGAACCGGATTCAGGTCCTCGGCGGCAACGCATTCGAGCAAGGACCGCCGAGTACATTCACTGCGGATCAAGTGAATGGGAATATCGACTACAATTTCAGCGAGAAGGACCGACTGGCAGGGAAGTATTATTTCCAACGAAATCCCTCAACCAGTCCGTTCGCAGTCAGCAGCACGCCGGGATTTCCTCAGTCCCTGACAGCGGGCAGCCAAGTTTTCTCGCTTGATAACACCACGACTTTGACCTCGAACACCACGTGGGAACAGAGACTTGGCTTTATCCGTGAAATCGCCTCTGCACACACGAGCCAGTCATTGACGCCCCAGGATATCGGCATCAACCTGGTTGGCGGCAAATTCTTTCCGGGCTTTACGCTCACAAACCCGGCCGGCACCGGACATGACCTAGGGATCGGTCCATCAACTAATTTCGCCAACGCAGGAGCCTTTCAAAACCAATGGGAAGGGGCGTCGAATTTGAGCTGGGTGCACGGCCGACACAGCTTTGGCTTCGGCTTAAATTGGGATTACGCTCAGCTGAACATCAAGAATAAGGAAAACAACGTCGCATCCTTCACCTTTAACGACTTCGCCCATTTTCTTCAAGGGAATCTGGGTTCGACTGGTCGGAATAGCGGGCTGATACTATCCGGAGAGACAAACCGCTACTTTCGGTCGAACCAGACGGGCGTGTACGCTCAAGACAACATCAAGCTCAAGTCGAACCTGACCCTCAATGTTGGCTTGCGGTGGGATTGGGACGGCCCGCTCTGGGAGAAGTACGGTCGTCTTACCAACTTCTACACACAAGACTATTCCTTCAACCTGGCGACCGATGCGATTAACAATATCGGGCTGGTTGTTGCCGGGAACAACAAGGCCTTCGGGACCAAGGGAGTGAGCAATTCGACGCTCACGGGGCGGCAGTGGATCTTCGAACCGCGCGTCGGTCTAGCATGGAGCCCCTCATTCTTCAAGAATGTTGTCGTTCGAGCTGGTTTCGGACTTTATGCAGACCGCGGCGAGTTCTTCACCGAATTCTCACCCAGCGCTGGGCTAGGGATCAGCGGTCCTTTTGGTGTCACAGCAGAAGAGCCCTTCACAATCCCGGTCAGCAACACTTGTACCGGCGTGCAATGCCTAGCCAACAATCCGTTCGGCACGGGACCTCTGCCCCTGCCTCCAAACAACCTTTCCGGAGTCGCTGCGCTCGTCCACAATCTGTCGGGACTCAGCGGTTGCGCGGAGCCCGTGACGCCTACCTGCACGCCAACGGGAACACCTTTGTTCGCCTTCCTGTTTGGCGGTTACGACCCAAGAAACACTCTGCCTTATTCTGAGAACTGGAGCTTGGATCTCCAGTGGCAGCCCTATAACACGCTGGTGTTGACGGCGGCATACGTCGGAAATCACGGACTCCACGAGGTGCTGCCGATTCCGTTTAATCAACCGGGAATTGCAACCCCGCAGCACCCAATCCACAATCAGATCTACTCCTACGGCTATCAAGCCGTCGACAGTACATCAAGCGGATGTAGTGGCAACAATCCATCCTGTCCGCTGCTTACCGAGCAGGTGCAGACGACCATTGGTGCTTTCACCGCGTCCGACGGGAATACGGCTCTCCGCACGCCTTTCGTTGGATATAACCCCAACTCAAACTTCTGGAAGGCGGAAGGCATTTCGCACTACAACGCGCTGCAACTCGGGGTAAACAAGAGGCTGAGCCACGGTTTGCAGGTAAACGGGTCATACACATGGTCGAGGACGCTGGATGAACAGAGCGGGCTCGGCCTCTTCTACAACGGCAATGATCCGCTCAACCCAAGATCGGGCTATGGGCCAGCTGACTTCGACCGCACTCATGTGCTGACCATCAGTTATCTCTACCAATTCCCCTCGATCTCAAATGCCAGCGGATTCCTGAAATATCTAGTTAACGGCTGGGGATTTAGCGGGATCACTGTTGCCGAGAGCGGGCAGCCCTTCTTGGTCTACGACTTCTCCGGCAGCGTAGCGGGCATTTTTTTCAGCGCTGATGATTTCATCACGAACCCGATCTTGCCCATTGCCTCCGGGAAGACGGCATCGCAGGTGCAAACACAGAGCACGATGGGCGTCAACGCTGGCAAGCCCTATTACGATCCCAACGCATTTTCGATCCCGCTGCTACAACCCGGACAGGACGGAGTACCTCCGTGCGGCCTCACGACCGGCGGCACCACGGTATGTGACAATTTCGAAACCGGTTTCGGAACCAACGGCCGGAATGTGTTCCGCGCTCCATTCCAGACTCGGTTCGATTTTGCCGTCCACAAAGACTTCAAGATTACTGAACGATTCGACCTAAAGTATGAAGCTCAGATTTTCAATATTTTCAACCATCCGAGCTTTGACGCTCCGAATAACAACGTTACGCTGAATGGTTGTTTCAATCCCATACCGTGCTACTCCACTAGGCCGCCAGCAAACCAGGGGATTGGGTTCATCCAGCACACGCTGGGAAGCCCGAGGTTCATTCAGATGGCGCTGCACCTGACGTTTTAGGCAGCGGACAAGTTTAACGGCCGGCACAATTCGATTCGAGGATCCTGCCGGTGTGTGATTTCCTTTCTGATTCTTCCGGGCCGATCCAGCCGGTTCCGGAATCAGGATTCGTTGGAGGAAAGTCATGAATCGCTTTTTTTCGTTTATGGTCGTACCTTTTCTGTTGTTCAGTTTTTCTTCGTTCGTCCATGCACAGAATGCAATTTCCGGGGGTTCGATTTCCGGGCAGGTAACCGACAGCAGCGGACCGGCGGTACCCGGGGTGAGCGTCACGCTCACGAGCGCCGCCACCGGCGTCGAGCGCTCCACTACCACGAACGGGGCCGGCGTGTACCGTTTTCTGGTGCTGGATGTGGGAACCTATTCGCTGACCTTTAGCGCGAAAGGGTTCAAGAAGACGGAAATCAAGGGCGTCGTTGTAAATGTGGGGCAAGACACCGCCGCAAACGCGACCTTGCAAGTGGGCGAGGTGTCCGAGTCGGTGACCGTCACGGCGAGCGCGCCGGTGTTGCGGACCACGGATTCGAGCGTCAGCACGGTCGTCGACCAGAATTTGATTGAGGATCTTCCACTGAGTGGTCGCCGCTATACCGATTTTGTTTTGCTGACTCCGAACGTGAACATGGATGGAGACTTCGGTCTGGTCAGCATCGCCGGACAGCAGGGAGGCGCCGATTCCGGGTATGCCAACGGGAATGGCTCGAACTCATTCACCTTGGACGGAGCGAATGCAACCAGCAACTTCTTCGGCGACGCGCGCGGCCGGACGCGCGTGCCGTACGTTTTCGGCGAGCAGTCCATTCAAGAATTCAGGTGGCCGACAATCCCTACGACGCTTCTTATGGCAACGCCGGCACGGGTTTCGTCAACACGGTAACGAAGTCCGGAACCGATTCTTTTCACCGGTGACGCCTTCTATTACAACCGCAACTCGGGCACCGGGGCCAATGACGCGATCGACCACGCCAACGGATTAAAGACGCCGTTGAACGTGCTGCAGCAGTTCGGCGCCGATCTGGGCGGACCGGTGTTGCAGCACCGGGCCTGGTTCTATTTTGACTACGAACAGCAGCGGCAACTCCAACCCATCTCCGTCATTAATCCGGGAGTGTCAGCGCTCACGGAGTCTTCATTCCAGAACGTGCCCGCCGGAACGACGCTTCCCTCGCCGAACAGTACCGTTCCGGTTCCCGGCAGCTTCAGCACCGCGCCTTTGCAGGGCGACCCGAATTACCCCACGTATCTGCAGCAGGTTTCGAATGCTCTGCACGCCCTTCAATCGAACCTGGGACAGCGCGCCCGTCGCCGAGATGATTTGTCGTTCTTTCCGAAGGGCGATTTGCAGCTCACCTCAAGCGACCACCTCACGCTGGTTTACAACTACAACCGCTTCAATTCACCGGGCGGGACGATCACTTTCAATCCGGTTTCCGGCGACGGCGTGACGGCCCTCCCGAATAACTTCGTTCGCGACCATCACGCGACCGTCCATCACACCCATACGTTTACATCCACACTGCTCAACGATCTCCACGTGAGCTACCTGCGCGACGAGCAGATTGGAACTCCCTCGGGGTTGATTATCCCGACTTTCCCGGGCGTGAGTTTTCCATTCGGCGGATTCTTTTCGATCGGCAATCCAACGTTTGCACTCAGCGACACAAAGGAGTCTCAGTGGGAGATCGGCGAACAGATCAACTATGTTCGCGGGCGTCATAGCTTGAAGTTCGGCATGGACTTCAGCCGCACCCACATAACCGACTTTTTCCCGGGCAATTTCTTCGGCTCGTACTCCTTCTTCCCGTCGGACTTCACATTGGCGGCGACAGATTTCGCGCTTGG
>JBARRP010000236.1:0-30420 GCA_049644285.1 Candidatus Acidiferrales bacterium
ATGACTTGGTCCAAGGAGAGAAAATGAGTAAGAGAGAGAAAGGCTTTTCGTTAATCGAGCTTTTGATCGTCGTGGCGATCATTTTGATCATCGCGGCGATTGCAATTCCGAACCTGCTCCGCGCCCGCATCGCCGCCAACGAGGCGTCGGCCGTGGGTTCGGTGCGCACGATCGTTACCGCCGAAGTGACGTACTCTTCGACGTGGGGCACTGGTTTTTCGACAGTGTTGGCGAACCTTGGTGGTGCTGCTGTTCCGTGCGCCGCAGCAGCGGCCAATGCCTGCTTGGTTGACCCCCAATTGGCCAATAAAGCAGCCAAGAGCGGCTATAACTTTCTCGCGCCCGGCGGTGCGCCCGTGAACGGCATCGTCACAACCTTCGCAGTCAGCGCTGTGCCACAAACAGTCGGAACAACTGGCCAGCGTACTTTCTGCTCGGATGAATCCGGTGTGGTTCGATTCGATCCCACCGGCGGTGCCGGTCCAGCAACGGACGTGGCCTGCCAGGCTCTAACGGCACTGCAGTAGTTTCGATACAAGTCGAAGCAGGGAGGAAGCGTAGCTTCCTCCCGCTTCGGTCTTCACGACCGAAGCGCAATCAAGAGTGAAGAGCTTATCCAATGCGCACCCCAACCAGGTCCCGGAAAGCGAACCACGCACCGCGCCTCCAGCGGGGCTTCTCCTTGATCGAGCTTCTCATCGTTGTTGCGATCATTCTGATTATCGCCGCCATCGCCATCCCTAATCTTCTCAGAGCGCGTATGGCGGCAAACGAAGCAGCCGCGGTAGAAACGCTGCGCACCATTACCACCGCGTCGATGGTCTATAGCTCGACGTACGGAAACGGCTTCCCGCCAACCCTTGCCGCTCTTGGCGGACCGCCCGCAGGCATTTCCACTTGCGATCAGGCGGTTCTCGTGGATTCACTGGTGACCAACGGGCCCAATCAAAAGAGCGGATTCAAGTTCGCTTACACGCCCGTGGGGGCCGCCGTGATTCCGCCGGCTGGCTGCTCCGCGGCAGGCACCAACGCTTACCTCGTTACTGCAACTCCCACTACGGTGGGTGTCACGGGCATTCGCAGTTTTTGCAGCGATGAGCCTGGGTCCATCCATTTCGATACTACAGGTGCCACTGCGGGCAGTCAGGGCAACTGCGTAGCATTGCCCCCTCTCCAGTAGCCCCCGTTTGTGTAAGACCTTTCAGGTCTTCCCGAAGCAGTCCACCGAAGATCCCAAGCCCCAATTTCAACACCGCAGGAGAATCACGCTGCATGGCCGGGTCAAGTAAGGCGACATGCGCGACCTGTCGCGTAGGTCAGGAAGCCTTTTATCTGCTAACAATTACGTCACAGACGAGCTTTCATGACTTGGTGGAGGAGAAGAGCCCTGCCAAGATTAAGCGATACTCGAACGCGATGGGGACCGATGAGCTTACAAACAATGTCCGTAGTGGCCGAGAAGCGGGTGTCTCAAGGCGGTCCCTGGGCCTTCAGGCTATCGATCTTTCTGAGCGCCGCATTGCTTTTCCAAGTCCAACTGCTCATCGCCAAACAGATCCTTCCTTGGTTCGGTGGCGCCGCTGCGGTTTGGAATACTTGTATGTTCGTCTTCCAGGCCCTTCTTCTGTCCGGGTACGTGTACTCACACATCGTCGCCAATCGATTCAGCCCGCGCCTGCAATCCCGTATCCATCGTTTTGTTGTGATCGCATCTGTCGTAACGCTCGCGCTGCAGACCGCGCTCTGCCATCGTCCCCTTTTGCCCGCCCAGTCCCTCAGGTCGATAGGAGCAGCGCATCCAATCTTGGGCATCCTCGCGATTCTCATCAACTCAGTGGGCTTGCCTTTCTTTGTGCTTTCCACCACAGGACCTCTCGTCCAGAGTTGGTTCGCACGCGTCTCGCCTGAAAGTTCCGCGTATCGGCTCTTTGCCACGTCCAATGCAGGTTCGCTGTTTGGCTTAGCAGCCTATCCGTTTCTTGTGGAGTGGATGTTCCGTTTGAAAACCCAGGCCTGGTTATGGTCCCTTGGGTATCTGGCCTTCTCGGGCGGTGTCCTCGTACTTGCCAGAAACGTTTCACGGCTCTCACCGTCGCCGCTCGTAGGCCGGGTGGTACCGGAAGACAGCGAGCCGGTTGGCCGGTGGAGATTTCTTCTGTGGGTTGGATTGAGTGCCTGCCCGTCCTCCATGATGCTCGCTGCCACGAGCCGGATCAGTACGAACGTCCCACCCATTCCATTTCTATGGGTGCTGCCGCTCGTGCTCTATCTTTTCTCCCTGATGATCTGCTTTGAGAACGAGAAATGGTTCCAGCGCGTTGTTTTCTATCCACTTCATTTCCTGACGGTCGCCGGAATAGTCCTGTTTAACGCATTCACCGGGGATCCCGAATTCGGGCCTGTTCTGGGGCTCTATTGTTTGGTGGTTTTCACGACCGGCATGGTCGCTCATGGTGAACTTGCTCGGTCGAAGCCTGGAACCAGACATCTGACTTCTTTCTACCTTGCCGTAGCGACCGGAGGGGTCCTCGGAGGAGCCCTCGTGGGTTTGGTTGCCCCCGTGGTCTTCCGCGACATTTACGAGTTCAGGATTACGATCATTTTGACCTTCGTATTACTTGCGATAGCGCTGTTCAGAGATTCTCAGTCATGGCTGCGACGCGGCTCTCCAGCAGCGGCCACCGCACTCTTTCTGGCAACCAGTTTGGCGGCACTGCTACCAGCGATGCAAAAGGTTTTCCCTTGGCCGGCGTCCCATCATCTCCTATACATCTCAACCGTCTCCCTCCTGTCTGTTGGAGTCTTTTTAGTATCTTGGCGCACGATGCGGCAGGCCACCGAGATGAAGCGGGTGCCGCTGTTTCTCTGCTTCCTCTATTTGTTCTTTCTCGTCGTCGTTGCTGCCGGGTCTACTTCCCGCGCTCTGACCAATAACGGCCGGGTGGTTCTGGTGGAGCGCAATTTCTTTGGTGTGAAGCGCGTAGCGAAAAACGACGGGTTCGTTACCATGATTCATGGTTCGATTATTCATGGATACGAGTTCACGAGTCCCAGCCGCCGTGATGAACCAACCTCATACTTCTCGGTTGACAGCGGCATCGGCCTGCTCTTGAACAACATGCCTCGCGACAATTTCCGGGGTTTACAGGTCGGCGTGGTAGGTCTCGGGGTAGGGACCCTGGCTGTTTACGCCAAGCCCGGTGATACATACCGCTTCTACGAGATCGATCCGCAAGTCGTTAAGATTGCCCAAGGTCAGAATTCCCACTTCCATTTTCTTCAGGACAGCCACGCCAACCTGGCATTCGTCGTGGGTGACGGTCGCGTCTCCTTGGAAAATGAGCTGCGTAGCGGCCATGGGCAGAACCTTGATGTATTGGTGCTCGACGCCTTCAGCGGTGATTCGGTTCCAATGCACTTGCTGACCCGCGAAGCCATGCAGATTTACCTGCAACATTTGCGAGGCTCTCAATCCGTCATCGCCGTGCAAGTCACGAACCGCTATATCGATCTGAAGCCCGTGCTCACCGCGCTGGCAGAGAGTTTTGATCTCCACATTGCCTATGTGCCTGCGATGAAAAGCCACTGGATTCTTCTGTCCCCGAGCAGCGATGTACTGGCAATCCCTAAAATTAAGCGAGCGAGCTTCAACAACTTTCTGGATCAGAGGCCCGTTCTCTGGACTGACGACTACTGCAATCTGCTTCCTTTAATGATGTAACAGCAAAGGGACCGAAGCCGATCGTACAGGCGATGGGAGACGAGGATGCTAGCCAACGCACGGCCTTCGCGCCGTGGAAGGGACTTGCAAAGATCTGAAGTTGCGGGTTGCCCGGCAGCGTAGTGGCCGTTTGCGCCTTTTGTCGCTTCGGGCGCTGGTGGTAAGAGTATTTTTCACGTAGTCGTTCCTGATACACTTTGCCAATGATCAAGGTTGGTGTCCTTGCCGTACTTGCCATCGCAGTGGGAACTGGCCGCGATGCGCGAGTGATCGTGCGTGGCCTGGAGGCGCACTATCACGACGCGCGGACGCTAAAGGCGGCGTTTCTCGAGCGTTATAGCCAGGGAGGCCAAGCCACCCAGGTCGAGTCCGGCACGGTTTATTTCGCTCGCTCGGGACGGATGCGCTGGGAATATGAGTCACCGGAGACGAAGCTGTTTCTGGTGGATGGTAAGAACGTCTGGTTCTACGTTCCTGTCGATCGCACCGCAAGCCGGGCGACTCTGCGAGAAAGCTCGGACTGGCGTACGCCGCTGGCGCTGCTTGCCGGCAAGGTCAACCTGGCGCGTCTGTGCGGCAGCTTGGAGCTTGCCGGCCCGGGCACCGATTCAGCAGGTGCTACTGTGGCGGAATCCGGAAATCGCGTCTTGCGCTGTCTCCCGCGCGGCGAGCGCACTGCCACCTCAGAAACTTACTTCCGGGAGGTTCTTTTTGAAGTGGATTTTGAATTCCGGTTGGTTCGCGTGGTCATTCGCCAAGCGGGGGATATCGAAACTGATTTTCGCTTCGGGAACTGGGAAGAGAACGCCATCGTTCCAGAATCAAAATTCCACTTCGAGCCGCCACCCGGAGTAGCGATTGTAGACGAAGCCTCACTCGCCGGCGAGATTCATTAGCGTCACTCGTCACCCCACCCTGGGCACCACCCTTGGCACCGGCGGACTTGAGCCCTGAACCGCGGGCAACCCCTCCGTCATAAGATGTTTCTTTCTATTAGACACGTGAATGCAGCTTGGGTCTGGGCTCTTTGAGCTATGTGTTAAACTTTCGCAATGCGACTCCGGAAAGGGCACGGTGTGACCCGCGACGATGGCTGAATTTGTCTGCAAGGTAGGGGACTCCACCGGGCGGGTCTTCCAGCAGGTGGAGGCAGCCCCATCCGAGGCCGAAGCAAGGCAGCGTCTCGCCGAAAAGGGCTTCCATGTCTACTCGATTCGCGCACAGCTCGGCCTGCTGAACCAATTCTCCCGCACGCGGCGCGATAAAGTCGTCCGCAGCTCCGATTTCTTGATTTTCAACCAGCAGTTCAACACCTTGATCAAGGCAGGGCTTCCCATCCTCAGGGCACTCGATCTTTTGGCGGAGCGCGCGGCAGCCCCGCGACTTCGGCCCGTGCTCACCGACGTGCGCGATCGCGTGAGGGATGGAGCGATGCTTTCGGAATCCTTGGTGGCACAGGGTGTCTTCCCGAGCGTCTACACAACCTCAGTGTTGGCAGGGGAGAAGAGCGGAAACCTGACTGGCGTTCTCGATAACTACATCGCGTACCAGCGCGTCAGCGTGGGCTTTCGAAACCGCTTGAAGACGGTGCTGATTTATCCTTCCATCCTGGTCGTGGCCGTCATCTCCGTTCTTTCGTTTCTTGTTACCTACGCAGTGCCACAATTCGCAATCCTATATACGGACTTGAATGTAGCGCTTCCTCCGATCACCAAGCTGGTTCTCGCCATTTCTCTCCCGCTCAGAGACTACCTCTTTGTCATCCTCGTGGTGTTCGCGGCTGCCATCGTTCTCGGGTTCTCATGGTCCCGCAGCGAGCAGGGGGCGCTAGCGCTTGAACGGCTCAGGCCGAAGGTCCCGCTGCTGGGCGATATCTGGCTGAAGGCGCAGGTAGCGCAGTTCGTCCGCACTTTGTCGACACTGCTGGCCGGCGGCACGCCGCTCGTCGCAGCGCTCGATACTGCCGCAAGTTCCATCGGCAGCCGGCTGATTTCGACTTCGATTCGCAGGGCGGCCAGCCAGGTTCGGGAGGGCCAATCGCTTCACAGCAGCCTTGCCGCCGAGGGATTAATCCCGGGCTTGGCCCTCGAAATGATCGAAGTCGGAGAGAGTTCCGGCGCGCTGACTGCCATGCTGGCCAGTGTTGCGGATTTTTATGAAGAGGAGGTAAATCTGCGGTTGACGGGCTTCCTGGCGTGGATTGAGCCCGCAATTTTGGTATTCATGGCCCTTGTGGTAGCCTTTATCTTGATCGCTCTCTATCTGCCCATGTTTTCTCTTTCCGTGGGGGCCGCATCGTCCTAATTCGCCATGGCTACGAACCGTAATCTCAATCCGGAAGGCTTGCCCGACGAGGCCGAAGAGCGCGAACGCACCCGGCGCCTCGCCGAGCGCTATCGCTGCTCGTTCATTGACCTTCGCGAGCAGCGAATCGATCCTGAGCTCTTCCGCAGCATTCCAGCGGAGCTGATGTTCCGCTACCACTTCGTGCCCCTTGAAGCCCACAACAACTCGCTGGTGGTAGTTGTTGCCGATCCCAGCCAGTTGTTGATGACCGATGAACTCGCCTTGCTGCTGGGCAAGAAGCTTCAAATCAAGGTTGCCACCTCCTCCCAGATCAGCGAGCTGCTGAAGCGCACCGAGCAATCGCAGCGCGTCCTGGACGAGGCTACCGAAGGCTTCACGCTTCAGGTCGTCCGTGAAGACGAAGGCGAAGAAAACATCTCCATGGAGCGGCTCACCCGCGATACGGGCGTGAGCCCGGTCGTTCGGCTGGTGGATACCGTCATCTTCACCGCGCTCGAGCGCCGCGCCAGCGACATCCACATCGAAACTCGTAGCAACGAAGTCGTGGTGAAGTACCGCATTGACGGCGTCCTCCAGTATGCGATGCAGCCTCTGGCCAAGGAGTGGCACGCCACGATCCTTTCGCGCATCAAGGTAATGAGCGAGCTCGACATTGCCGAACGGCGTGTTCCCCAGGATGGGCGCTTCCGCGTTCGCTACAAGGGCCGTTTCGTCGACTTCCGCATTTCCATCATGCCCTCGATCCATGGAGAAGACGCAGTCTTGCGCGTGCTCGACAAAGAGACGCTCAGCGAGAAATTCCGCAACCTGACCTTGGATGTCGTGGGATTTGCCGACGAAGAGCTGCATAAGCTTCGTCGCTACATCCGCGAGCCCTACGGCATGGTGCTCGTTACCGGACCGACTGGCTCCGGCAAGACCACCACTCTCTATGCCGCCATCAATGAAATCAAGAGCGATGAAGATAAGATCATCACCATTGAAGATCCGGTCGAATACCAGGTGCGCGGAATCACCCAGATTCCCGTGAACGAAAAGAAGGGTCTCAGCTTCGCCCGCGGCCTTCGTTCCATCCTGCGGCACGACCCCGATAAAATCATGGTGGGCGAGATTCGCGACCACGAGACGGCTCAGATTGCCATTCAATCCGCCCTCACTGGGCATCTGGTCTTTACCACCGTGCATGCGAACAACGTCGTGGACGTTATCGGACGCTTCATTAACATGGACGTCGAGCCATACAACTTCGTCTCGGCGCTGAACTGCATCCTGGCGCAACGCCTCGTGCGCGTGATCTGCGAAAACTGCAAACGCCGCGTCTCCTATCCGCCCGAAGTGCTTCAGGAATCCGGCCTCGATCCGGGGATCTGGGCTGCCGTGGCGCTCTACGAAGGGGCCGGCTGCCTCGAGTGTTCCGGCAGCGGTTACCGGGGGCGCACTGCGATTTGCGAATTGCTCGACCTTTCCGATCGGATCCGCGAGATGATTATTGACCGCCGGCCGACTTCGGAGATCAAGCGGGCTGCGCGCGAGGAAGGCATGATGTTCTTGCGCGACTCGGGTCTCGGCAAGGTGCGCGCTGGAATCACAACTCTCCGCGAAATCAACAAGGTGACGTTCCTTGAGTAGCTTCGAGAGCGTGGCTCAAAGCCTTTCCCGCACCGGGCCGCTTCACCGGCTCGACCGATGGGTGAACACCCTGCCCCATCCGGGGCTGGTCTGTGAGATCGCGCCCACTCACGTCGCTGCGACGCGCTGGAATAATACCAAGGGGAGCCTGGGCGCATATACCATCGAAGCCCTGCCCGATGGAGCGGTTGCGCCATCGCCCCTCGAGCCGAACCTGGTGAAACCGGAGGTCGTCCGCTCGGCGATTGCGAGAGTTTTCCGGCAGGTCGTCCCGCGAAGTCCCGCGCTGGCACTGCTCATTCCCGATCCGGTGGTCCGTGTTTTCATTCTCCAATTTGAAAGCTTTCCTCGCCGTGCCGACGAGGCGGCGCCGTTGTTACGCTTGCGCCTGAAGAAAAGTGTGCCCTTCGATGTCGACGAAACCGTCGTTTCCTGGATGCGGCAGCCAGGCCGGGAAACGAAGATTGAAATCGTTGCCGCTGTTGCGCGCTCGAGTATTGTGCGGGAATATGAGGAGGCCGTTGAGGCGATCGGCCTGGCGCCCGGCGTGGTTTTGAGTTCGTCCCTCGCGAGCCTGCCGTTGATCGAGACCCATGGGGCAACCCTCTTTGCACGGATGAGCGGACGGAACATGACGACCGCGATCGTGCGCGCCGGGAGCCTCTGCGTCTATCGTTCGGCAGAAATGGCTGCGGATGCGGGGCTGCTCGAACCCCAGGCGGCGCTGGACGAGGTGTTTCCCGCCATCGCCTATTTTCAAGATACATGGAAAGAGAGTTTGGACCGCGTCCGTGTGGCTGGCTTCGGCCCCCGCAAGGAAGTCTTTCGCCGCGCCCTCGCGAACGAGCTGAAGTGCTCCGCCGATCCTATTTCTGAAGCCGATGGACCGCGCAACCTGCCAGGCGAGGCGCGTGAGCTGATGAACGAGGACCTTGAACCGCTCGTGGGCTGGATGATGAACGGGAGTCAGGCCTAGATAAACTGCCTTGAGCTTTAGATGAACCTGCGCCTTAATCTCGCGACCACGCCATTTCAGAACAATCGGCCGTTTCTTGCCGGTGCCGGTCTGCTCGGCGTCGCGGGTTTTGTGGCGCTCTTGATTCTTTCTCACTCGGCCTATCAGTCTTGGCGGGCCAACCGGGATCTGCGGCAGGGAATCGCGCAATTGCAGACCGAAATTCGGGACTCCCAGCATCAGCAGCAGGTTTTGGCCGCCTTCTTCCAGACGCCGGCCGCGCGACAGGTTATCGATCGTTCCGCATTCCTCAACTCGATGATTGAGCAGCGCAGTTTCCCCTGGACCAAGATTTTCATGGACCTCGAGCAAACGTTGCCCCCGGGAGTGCGAGTCGTCAGTATTTCGCCGCGTTTGGAGGGTGGGCGTGTGGCGGTCAAACTGACGGTGGGCGCCGTATCCGACGAGAGCAAGCTCAAGTTTCTGAAGGCGCTCGAAGATTCGAAAGAGTTCTCGGGGATTCAAGTGAAAGAGGAAAGGCACACGGAGTTGACATCTGCGCCGGACCGTATCCAGCTCCTACTCGAAGCCTGGTACGAAACAACTTAACCGAGTTGACTCGGCACGCGTTGGCTTGATCGGCTTGACTGCAGTGGCTTGAAAATGAACCGCAATGGCACATTCTGGAAACGAGCGTTGGGCGCGGCGCTGGCCTTGCTGCTCCTGCTCGACCTGAGCCTCGCCTTCGTTAGGTGGCAAGCCGCCCAGGCCGCCCCGCAGGCGATGCGTCAGGAGCGGACTCGCCTTCAGACCGAGGCCAGGTTGCTGAAAGCCGATATTGACCGCGCCAGGTCCATCCAGCAGCATATGCCCGACGTGGGCAAGGAGTGCGACCGCTTCTATCAGGAAGATCTGCTTCCGGCCTCCGCCGGCTATTCCGCGGTAATGGCTGATTTGAGCGACATCGCCGGCAAGGCTGGGCTGCGAACCTCCGGACTCAACTTCAAGCAAAAAGATTTGAAGGAGCGCGGCGTCACCGAAATAGATATCGAGGCTTCCGTTGAGGGGGATTACCCCGCGATCATCCATTTCATCAACGGGCTGGAGCGGTCGAAGAATTTTTATCTGATGAACGATCTAGGGCTGGACTCGCAGGGCACAGGCGGCATCAGGCTCAAGCTCGCGCTTCGGACCTATTTTCGAGTCTGAGGGATGACGGATCGCAAGAAAATTTATGTCTTGCTCGCCCTGGTGGGCTTGCTGGCTGCGGTGTATTGGCTGAATCGCAATTCCGCGTCGGGGGTTGCGGGAGTTCTCGCCGCGGACAATAAATTCCAGCCGCTGAACATCCAGGATCCGCAATTGCGGCTTGACCTGCTCGAAAGGATTCACAAGCAGGAATATACAGGCACCCATCGAAACATTTTCGTCGTTGCGCCGCCGCCTCCCCCGCCAAGCTCAAACGATGGAGCGGCGAGGCTGGCCGGGCCTCAGCCGCCTCCCCCGCCTCCTCCCGTGGTCATTCCGGCCACGTTTTTCGGGTATGCGGCGGACGCGCGCACCGCAAGTCGCCTGGCTTTCTTCGAGAGCGGCGATGATGTGTTCATTGTCGGCGAGGGAGGGATCCTGCTCGGGCGTTACCGCCTGCTGAAAGTCGGCAATGATTCGGCAGAATTCGAGGAGATAGCGTCCGGGCGGCGTGCCAGCCTGCCGATGACCCAGCCCGCCCCTGAGTCGCCTGCCCAATGAAACGAGCCCCCATGTCGCGGACGAATTTCCCTTCCGGGCTTCGGGCCAATCCTCGCGCGCCTGAGATTTCCCGTCATCGTTCATCCCAGCGCGGGTACGCGTACTTGATGGCGCTCTTCCTGGCGACGGTTATGATCATCGCCACCGCCGCTGCCGTTCCCAATCTTCTGACGCAAGGACGCCGCGAGCGCGAAGGGGTCATGATCTGGAGAGGCGAGCAGTATGAGCGAGGGATTCGCCTCTATTTGCAGAAGGTGGGCCGCTATCCGCAGTCGCTCGACGACCTCACCAAGCAAACGAACGGCATTCGCTTCATGCGTCAGAAATATAAGGATCCGATGAACACGGCCGACGGGGCCTGGCGATTCATCTACATTACGCCCGCCGGCCAGTTGGTTGGCAGCGTTCGCTACACTTCGCTGGCCCAGATGGCACTCGCCGAACGCAACGGCGGCGTTGTCCCCACGGTAACCGTGCCAGGGATGCCGGGGGGTTCCGCGGCCGGTGGCTCGGGCTCGATGACGGCTGGTGAATCGCAGAACACTCAAAATCCCGGGACGAACCTGCCAAATGCCCCCGGGAATCAGTCCGAGAATCCGTCGGAGAATCCTGACAATACGGGTCAGGGAGCGCCTAATCAGGCGAATCCCGCGCCGCAGCCTTTTGGCTCGCAACCTGGCGCCATCACCGGACTTTCTCCAGCCTCGCAACAGCCACAGCCGCTCAGCACCAGCGGCCCAGTTTTCGGAGGCAGCATCATCGGCGTCGGCAGCACCGCAGAAAGAGCCTCGCTGAAAATCTACAAAGGCGGGAAAAGGTACAAGCAGTGGGAATTCATCTACAACCCGCTGGCGCAACTCACCACTGGACAGCCGGGCCAAGTCGGCATCCCCGGCGCGACCCCGGCAGGTCAGAATCCCAACCTGCCGCCGAATCTGAACCCTCAGCCGAATCCTGCTGGACCCAACCAGCAGAATCCACCACCGAGCCCTCCCCAGCAGCCCCCGCCACAGCCCGAGCCCTAATAGTTTGACTCAGTACTGGCACTATGCTATTCAAGCGCCATTCTGCTGCGGGTGGCGACATGACGAGATTTAGTGCCGTCCTGTGGTTTCTCTTCCTGTTTTCCAGCTCTCTCGCGTGGGCCGGAAGACCTCAAAGCAACCAGCCCGGAACCCCGCCCGCGATGGACAAAAAGCAGTTTGAAGCGAAGGCCAAGCAGCTCGTTGCAGAGGGCAAGTCTCTCGAACAAGCGGGCCAACTAGCGGAGGCGAAAGACAAATACATCGATGCGGAAGCCTTCATCTCAACGAAGGACGCCTTGAACGCCATCGAGCGCGTCCGGCACGCCCAGGAAAAGCAAGTCGCTTCCGCGCTCGCCGATGCTTACCGTTTGTATGACGCAGGTCAGTTTGCTGCCGCAGCCGAGAAACTCGAAGGAGCCCTCGAGATTCGGCCCGCCAGCTCGACGGTTCACTACAATTTAGCGCTCTGCTACTGGAAGTTCGAAGACCGCGTCCGCGCCGTCCAGCATCTGGATCAATCCGTCGGCCGCTTGCCAGATAAGAGAGAACGGATGGAGCTACTGGAGCTCCGGACCACCTTATTGATCGGAACGAGCTCGTCCGCCTCGAACCGAGACACCAGGAGCGGACTGGGAAGTTTCAACGAGGCGTACCTGCAAGCCGACCGCGGGGTCGGCGGCAATGACCCGAGCGCGGAGAAGAAAACCTCTGCGACGGGCGGCGACCTGTGTGCCCAGGCCAAACAGCTAGAAAAACTCTTCCCCTCGGATCCGGCGCTTCTGTTCAATCTGGCAAAGTGCGCCGAACAGGATGCCCGGCCGGACGAGGCTGCGCGGCTTCTCACCGAGTACCAAAAGCTCGCCCCTCAAGCCCTGGACAGCAAGGAGGCGCAGCTTCGCCGGGAAGATTTCCTCTCGCTCGCGAATCTCCAAGGGGAGAGCGGCGGGAAAGTGCGGGCACATTACGCCGGTGCCGCGCGCTACATCGACTACCGCCGATACGATCGCGCTCTCGCCGAGTACGAGGCTGCCGAGCAATTCTTGCCCGAATACCCGCAGACGCAATGGCGGCTGGCCCTGTTCCACGAGGCATTCGGCGATACTTCGAACGCCCGCAAACATTTCGCGCGCTTTCAAGAATTGGAAACCAGTCCTGAGCGCAAAACGGAAGCGGCGCGCCATCTCGATTCCCTCGACAAGTGGCGCGCCGATTACGATTCGGATATCGAAGACGCGCAGGACATCTTGACCGCGCTTCTCCTGGACTCGATGGGCCTCAACTTCGAGGGCAGCAAGCACCGTGGAAAGCTGAACAAAGGGCGGCGGAAAGCCTCGACCCGCTACCAGAGACTGATGATGGCATCGGAAATCATTTCGTCGCCTTACGTCCAGCGCCAACTCGATCACGCGCGAGAAGATCTCGAGGAGGCCACCACCCTTTTTCCTCTCGGCGTCGAGGCCAACGAACTGCTCGCGCTGATCTACCTCGAAGGAAATAATTGGCCCGCCGCATTCCGGTGTTTTGATGCAGTGGCCAGCCAAGGTTTGCCGGTCTCGTTCTATGCGCAGTTGAACGACAAGCACGATAGTAAGTTCATCCGGGCAACCAAGCTCGAGATTGGGAAGGACACGGTCCGGTTGGTATATCTCTCCTCTTACAACGGGAAGAAGAAAATCACGGAGGCGCCCGAAAACCCGGCCGGGGACGATGACCTCGGCAACCTCGTAACGTCGGCGGGGCAGCCGCCCGACGAACACGCCGAGGCTCTCTCGATTCAGTCCGCGGGCCTCAAGAGCGTCGAGACCAACAAGAGCCTCGTCGTATTGAAGCTGAACAAAGATGAACTCTACCTTGCTCCCGTTTACATGACACGTACACACCGTTTGAAGGCCCGGTGGCGCGCAGCTTCGGAAACGAATACACGCGGCTCTTCGTTCGCTACCTCGGATATGAAAGCGCCAAGCTCGGAAAGGAAGGAATGACCTTCGGGGAGAAGGTCAAGCTGGGGTACAGCTTTCTCGATACGGCCATGAGCTACTATTCCGCAGCCTCTTCTGGCGGCATCGACTCGTATTCGGCCTTCAGTTCCACGAGAAAGCTCGCGCATACTCTGAACGTAGACTTGGCCTCATTGCGGCAGAGTATTGGCGACCAGCGACGAGCAGTCGATGGCATGCAGTTCAAGATTATCCCCAGCGAGCCGATCCAGCTTCCTTTTCGCGAGAAATTCTAGCCAGCGCGTGGCCGTGGTCACTTGCTCTGCAAGAACCGGCGCGTTCCGCGGGTGTCGCGCTACTGCAATGCGACTGCTGCGGTGCCGACCTTCTCGGCCCCGGCGGATTTCCTGGTTTTTTGTTCGGTGAGCTTTTTGGCGACGCGGCGAACGTACGAGCGCGTTTCGGGGTAGGGAGGAACGCCGTGGTAGCGCTCGACGCGATGCGGACCGGCATTGTATGCCGCCAGCGCGAGCGCCAGGTTCCCGTGATATTGCTGCAATAAATCCTTCAAGTAACGAGTGCCCGCGGAGATATTTTGCGTGGGATCAAACGCATTCGAAACCGAATACCGCGTAGCAGTTTCAGGGCGCAATTGCATCAGCCCGACGGCCTGCCGCCGCGAGACTGCCTTCGGATTGAAATTCGATTCGGTCGCGATCACACTCGAGATCAACGCCTCATCCACTCCCTGCTCCTGTGCCGCAGCGCGAATAATCTTTCCGTAAGGCCCAGCCGGAGCCGGGTCGGGAGCGGGCGTGAAGACTTCCTCCGGTTCCACCGCGACCAAATCCGCCGCGGCCACTTCCACGGTTCCTCCATCCAAAACCAGGCGGACTCTGTCGCCTTGGCGTTCGTAGCCGCGGATGTGGAGGCGCTCTCCGGAGCGCAGGACGGCATAGTCCGCGCGGGCGGCGGGCGAGAACAGCGCTGCGAGGGCTAGGATGACGGCGGAAAGGCGCATCATGTTTTTTTCAGGGCGTGGGTTCGGATGGCCTGGGCGACCCCGGCCTGGTCATTCGAAAGCGTAACCGCCCAGCCCAGGGATTTCAACTCCGGCACGCTATTGCCCATCACGATGGGTAAACCGGCAAACTCGAGCATTTCTCGATCGTTCCAGTTGTCGCCGATGGCCATTACCGCTTCGCGCTCGATGCCGCGGCGACGCGTCCATTCGGCCAGCGCCACGCCTTTGGAGACTCCTCGCCGCAGAACATCCATGATCGACAAATCGCGGTTTTCATATTCCGTGAGCGCCAAGGTGAACTCATTCGCGCGCGGGAGGTCTTCGAGCTTTCGCATGGCTTCCCGCATGCGCCGGCACCCGCCCACGAACATCACCTGAATCGGATCGGTGCCGTCAAGGCAATCGGTGAGCGGCGCGATTTCGGCGATGTATTCGCGGTTGCGTTGAAAATACCCGCTGCGCAAGGGATCGTCCCAGTCCACATGCTCCATGATCACTTGATTCTCGCGCAGGCGATCGAACACGACGGCGGCGCCCGAGCGGAATTCGGGCGTTTCCTCGAGAACTCTCCTCGCCGTGCTGCTCGGGAGCACGCGCCGCAGATGCGTCTCGCCGGACTTCGATTTGATGAGCGCGCCGTTGTTCACAATCAACAAGAGTTCGCACGGCAATTGCTCGGCGATCGGCCGGGCAAAATCGAAGCGACGCCCGGTCACGAGAACCACTTCGATCCCTTGGGCCACTGCTTCGACGATGGCGTCGCGATTCGCGTCCGGGACCTGCGAGTTGCCGTCGAGCAACGTCCCGTCAATATCCATCGCAATCAGCTTCAGCGGCATTTGACTATTGTACCTTGCTCGAAGCTCGAAACTGGACGCTCGAAGCTGGAAGAGCCCGACCCTTGTGTCTACGGGAGGTTTCATCGTTTCTCCGGTTTCGAGTCCAAGCCTCGGACTACCGGAGTCAGCCAACGCAATTCAGAAAAGTGGATTTTTGTAGCGATTTGGAGAGATGCCCTCTCTTTGTTTTCAATGGGTTGAATGCAATTTAGTTTCGTTTTGTCACGATTTGGTGCTGTTGGAGGCCCGAGAAGGCAAAGCCTCTCGTGCGTAAGGCTTTACGGCGTTCTGGAAACTTGAGTCTGGAGGCCCGAGACTGGATCGCGACGACGTCTGGATATCGGTCGATGAGCAGCCAGCGCGCCTCGTAAGTCTTCACCGAGCTTCGACTCCTTGATTCGATATTGCAGTCTGCATTCCGCATCGTCTGCCGCCAGCAGCGTCCTTCGCCCCGCTGTGCTCAGGATGAACCCTTCGGCCCCCCCGTTGCGCTCAGGGCAAGCCGCAGTCCACCTTAATATCGGGAAATGGCGGAATCAAGGATCCGTTTGTCGTAGACATTTTAGAGTCTGGAGGCGAGAGGGGAAGCGAAAGGCACGACGGAGCAAAGGACGGACTTACCACAGAGGCGCGGCCCTGCACCATGCGATGCGGGGCGGGGAGAGTGCAGAGACCATAAGGGCATGAGCAGTAAACAATTTTCTGCCATGTGGCATAATAAAATTGGCAGGCTTCGCGTATGATGATTCCATGAGCCAAGCTCTCACTCGCAGAAGGAGCGGGATCGGTCCGCGCCGGTCACAGGCTGCCTCGCGTCGGATCTCGCGTTATTCCCCAAAGGGAGCCAGTCTGGGCTTGTCGTTGAGGCGAACTGAGGATGTCATTCGCGCGGTGCAGAAGGGGCTTCCGTTCAAAGCGCTGGCAACTTTCTCGTCGGAGATTGGTTTGGCGGCTTCGCACATCGCTTCGGTGATCGAGATCCCGGAACGCACGCTGGCTCGCCGCCGGGTGGCGGGGCGGCTGGCGCCGGATGAGTCGGAAAGATTGCTGCGTGTTTCGAACGTATTCGAAAAGGCGGTTGAACTTTTTGAAGGCGACGTGGCCGCGGCTGCCACTTGGCTGACGGCTCCGAAGAGGGCGGTCGGTGATAGATCCCCATTGGCCCATTCGCGCTTTGAGGCGGGCGCGCGTGATGTCGAAAACCTGATCGGGCGTCTCGAGCATGGTGTCTTCACGTGAAGGTGTCCGCTTGGCGCATCGTCAAGCGAAAGCTGGCAAAGGATGCTTTCAGTGGGGAAGGGGCGCGGCGCTTCGGCGGCCGCTGGAATTCGCCGGGCGTCGCCATGGTGTACACCGCGCAGTCCCAGTCGCTGGCAGCTCTGGAAATTCTGGTGCCTTTGGAGTCCTCGGACCTGCTCGATCAGTACGTTGTAATCGAAGTCCGGATGGACTCCGGGCTGATTACGCACGTAGGCGAATCAAAATTGCCAAGGGATTGGCAAGCCGAGCCTCCGCCCCTTGGGCTCCAGGCGATCGGGGATGAGTGGGCTGCCTCCGGGGCTTCGCCTGTCCTTCAGGTGCCAAGCTCAATTATTCCCGCCGAGGGCAATTTCCTCCTGAATCCGCTTCACCGAGATTTCCAAAAGCTTATGATCGGAAAGCCTGTGCGCTTCCGTTTTGATCTGCGTTTGATGGCGCCAAAGTGACGCCGACCTGTCCTGACCGGAGTACCCGCCACTTTCCCCGCTGAAACTCTCCGCACATTAACTGAAAGCAGTTTCTATTTCTTTGACAAATCCCAGCCCAGGGAACTGAAGCGCTGCGCTAACTCGCTGCGAGTCAACGCCAACGCCATCGTCCAGGCTGGCACCTGATTTGCTGCAAGGCTGGTTGGAACCGGGGTGGCGCAAAACGGCAGACGCGGAGGCGCTCAGGGACGGAGCCCTCTGCTCCGAAAGGGGCATGTCGGTTCGATTCCGACCCCCGGAGACCAGCAAGAATCCCCTAGGATGCCGGGGTGCTTTGGCCCCCTCACCAAAGCGCCTCGGCTGTTCTCTGTCCGCTGTCCCTATTCCTGATCGCGTGACCTCCTGAGCTACCCCTCGCGCTACAAGAACACGGGGCAATTTTCAAGATGGTGCCTGGCCAGCACCGATTTCAAAGCCTCCGCATGCAGGCTGCTGTAAGAACGAATTTCGTATTGGAATTTCGGAGGAATTGCGGCCTCGATTCCCGAGCGCATGGCTTTTCGGTGTTCACCCCCGGCCAGTCCTACTTCGCTTGTGGCATTCCGATGACACGCATCCTCCTTGATGTGGCGCACTCATTACAACGAGACAAGCTAGAATGCGTCGGCGCTGAATCCCAAGGGCCTGCTCCAGAGATCGGAAAAAAGCCGGCGGGACGCCGGCGCTCCCACGCGCAGCGAACGTGTTCTGGCATGCGTCCAGCTTCGAAAGTACAATGACCCTGCTTCGCGGAACCAAGGCATGGAAAAGGCGCACTACATCATCCGTGGCGGCGTTGAAGGAAGGGAACGGCTGCGGATCCTGGCGCGAGTCATGCGGCCAACGACGCTCAGCCTGTTCCAGCGAGTGGGCATCCGTCCGGGAATGGCGTGTCTGGACATTGGCTGTGGAGGCGGCGACGTTTCTTTCGATCTCGCGCGCCTGGTCAAGCCCGGGGGCAGGGTCGTCGGGATGGACATTGACGAGGCCAAGATCGAGCTGGCGCGGCGCGAAGCGGCGGCGCAGCAGATCGGCGACGTCGAATTTCGACTGGCAGACATCGGCGAGAGCGAGCTCGAGGCGGAGTTCGATTTCGTCTGCGCGAGGTTTCTCCTCACGCACTTGCGGAATCCCGCTGGAGCCTTGGCTAAGATGCGACGGCCATGCGGCCGGGAGGGGTGCTGGTCGTCGTGGACGTCGACTTTCGAGGGTACTTTTGCTATCCGGAGAGCCCGGCCCTGCGGCGCTACGTCGAGCTCTACACCGAAACGGTGCGGCGGCGAGGTGGTGATGCAAATATCGGGCCGCGCCTGCCAGGGCTTCTGGCCGCGAACGGGTTTGAGGCAGTGCAGATGAATGTCGTGCAGCCGGCGGGAACGGAGGGCGAGGTGAAGCTGCTCAGCCCGCTCACCATGGAGTACATTGCGGACGCGGTGCTCGCCGAAGGACTTGCGTCCCGCGCTGAGATCGACCAACTCGTCGCCGAGTTGTACGAGTTTGCGCGCACTCTGGGCACGGTTGGCAGCGGGCCGCGGGTGGTGGAGGCGTGGGGCTACCGGAGTCGGGATTGACGCCTGGTGTCATGCACTCACACCGGTTCCAGCAGCCCGTTCATCCTGGGCGGCATCGCGTGGCCTAACTTTCAGCCTATCCTGCCCCACTTCCCTTCTAAGGGAAGATTTCCAAGGGTACTCCCCTCAATGGTCCTCGTCGGTGGATAACCTCTCAGGGAGTGACATTTTCACGTTGCTACAACACCTGCACGGCGTTTGATCGCAGCGTTTCGTGGAACTGGCAGGTGTTCCGGGAAGGGTGACCAGTCGTCTTACTTTTGTCGCGTGGGTTGATTGCATGCAATTCGCCCGCTACAATAGTAACGGCAGGCGGGCCGGGTGATCGCTGGCTCAATCATCGCAGGATGATGGGGCTGGAGGAAAGTCCGGACTCCGCGAGTCCTTAACCTTACAGCCGGGACGCAAGTCTTCGGTTGTGAGGTGGGGGACTAAAGTCTTCAGCCCCTTCGGGGAGCCTGAGGGTAACCCTTCGGCCGCTTTGTGCGGCCTCAGGGTAAAGGGCAACGCGCCTGGTAACGCCAGGGGGTCGAGCTGGCGGCGATTTCGCTTCGGTGGATTCGCGGCGGGCTTGGCCACGGACAGTGCCACAGAAAATAAACCGCCGGTGCGGAGCGCGCTTCGGTGGCAGGCTGGAGGAAAAACCTTTGGTCCGCCTCTTTCAGCGGCATGCACTTGGTAAGGGTGAAAAGGTGGGGTAAGAGCCCACCGCTCGGATGGCAACATCCGGGGCACGGAAAACCCCGCGTGGAGCAAGGTCAAATAGGAGGGGAGGGCCGGCCCGGCCCGCACAGAGTTTGCCCTTGTGGCGAACTCTCTTGACCCTCGGGTAGACCGCTTGAGTCCCGGAGCGATCCGTGGACCCAGAGGAATGATCGCCGCGGCGCGTAGCCGAAGCTGCTCCGATGCGAATCGGGGCATGGACACGCGCCGAACAGAATCCGGCTTATAGGCCCGTCTGCCATTAACTCTAGCCGGTTCAGTTGATCCGCTTCGCACTGTCGTCTCGCTGTGCAAGAATCGTACGATCCTTGCCCATCTCCAAACCTTCTTTGCTGTCCACGAATCTCCGGACTCGCTCTCGCAACTCGCGCACGAACGGCGCATAGTGGTTCTCAACGGTTTCAATCGTGTCGCCGAGCAACTTTGCCACGTCGTAAGCACTCGCACCTTTGAGCAACAGGTCCACCGCAAACGTATCACGGAATCGGTGCGGGTGCGCATTAGGAACCTCGGCGCGCCGGCCGAGCGCGAGCATCCGCTCATAGAGTCGGGGGCGGGTGAATGGCCTGCCTGTCAACGGATTCAGCAAGACTCGATCACATGGCGACGGGCGGCGGTTCTGCCGTTCGGCCTCGAGAGCAAAGAGCAATTCCTCGTTTGCCGGGACGATGACGCGCTTGCGGCGTTTCTGCGTGAGCCGATGGATTTCTCGCGCGTGCCAGTCAATCTCTTCCCAGCGGAGTTGAACCGCGTCCGAGCCCCGGAATCCTGTGTGACGCAGCAATAGAAACGCTAGCAGGTCAGGGCCTGCCGATTCCCGAAGTCGCCCGAGCTGTTCCGCGCTGAAGGGCTGAGCCCCGCGTTCGGGATCTTGGCCCGGGCTCTCGTCGATCTTGACTGGGTTCTTCTCGATCATTTCGCACTCAACGCCGTAAGCAAAGATTCGATGAAGAATAGCGACGTCGAGCGGGAGACTCTTTCCGCCTCGCGCGTTCTTGCTTTCCCGAAGGCGCTCGATACGCCACGCTTTGAAGGTTTCAATGAGCGGGCGAGTGATCTGCGCGAGACCCTGGACCTGCTGGCCCGTGAGGAAAGTTCTGAAGACCTTGCAAGTCTGTTCGTACCGCGCCCAGGTTGTCTCCCGAAACTTGCCGATCGCGATTCGCTGACGGGCGGAAGACGAAAACGACTTGACTAGGTCATCCCAGGTTGGCGGTGGGGGAGGCGCGGGCTTCTCGACGTAGCCGACAATTGTCGCGAGTTTTTCAAATGTGAGAGCGGGAAGTAACTTTTTGAGGTCGGGCCAATCCAGAGACTCAGAGCCATCCAGGCAAGCCTTCTCGATCCGGTTTTTCAGTCGGACGGCGTAGTCGCTGTTCCTAGTGTTGAGCGAAAGGCGCACGTACTGGCCGAGCACGCGACCCTCGATCCGGTAGGCGTTACCTCTTTTTCTCGCTTCGAGCATCAGCGCAGCACCTTCATACGTTTCTGCTCGATCCTCAGGACCGTTTCGATCGGCACGAGTTTTTGTCCGCGATGTCCAGTCGCCGCGAAGTCTAGCACTTTTTCCCCGCGCAGCCGGTTATAAACCGAAGCACGCGAGCACCGCCAGCGTTCAGCCAAGTCTGACATGCTTAGAAATGGCTGCTCACGGTTCGGCTGCGCCATGTTTCCAGCGTCGGAAGCGAGTTGTGCCGCGCTTGCCATCGTTCTGTTAAACTCTCTGCCATCGTCCCAGCAGCAGAGGGACGCCTCGTTGCACCGAAACGCTGACCAGTGCGCTCACTGCGGAGAGGGCTTCTCTCGCTTCACCGAAAGGACTCCGATCGTCAATCGCTCCGATGGGAAGACTTTCCATGTAGTTTTGTCCGTTGAGCCAGCCTCCTACGCTAACCAGCTCATCTGCTTGTTTGCCTACGCCCATGACCAAATCGGCCCGAAGAACCACCTCGTTGAAGTCGTAGTGTTTCGCGCGAAGGAAGCCCGCGGGGAAGTTCTTCGTCAGGTCGAAGAGATCGCCGACAAACTGGCCGAGCTGGTCGAATCGGTTAAGATGCTCGAAATTGCCTACACGCTGGACGAAGGGCAGCTCATTCCACGCCTGCCAAAGTAGCCGCATCTCCCTCCATCTTGCAAAATCAAGTGTTTTTCGAGCGCCCGAAACCTCGTTTTCCGCCCTCGCCTTTTCAAACACTTGCGGGCCTGCCAGAAATGGGGTTTTTGGAACGCTCCAGTCGGGACAATCTTGCTCCGGGAATCGGCACCGTCGAATGACGTTTCCATCGTCGTAAAAAACGATCCCGCATCGGGGGCATGCAAAGTGCTCGTCGACCAACTCCGCATGCGGGATCGCGACCAGTTTCAGCCGGCACTCAGGACAGCAACCGTCGTGCGTCACATCTTTGCCGTGCTTTTCCCCGCAAAGGGGACAGCGATCTTTGGTGTTCATCGCATCCCTACCGATCCTGGCGCCGGTTGAGGCTTCGGTGCGCTTTCAAACCGCAAGGTTTTCACGTTGAAATAGGCGTCGAGTGCGCCGACCTTGCCATCGCGGTTTTTGCACACGACGATTCTCGCGGCCGTTTCATCACCGCAGAGCTCCTGCACGAACTCGCGGTCCACGTAGACCACAATGCTCGAGTGCTTGGCCTTCGAGCCGCTGCCGTAGAGCCGCTGTAGGGTTGGTCGCTTTCGGTCTTCGCCTTGAAGCGCCTTTCGAAGCTGCGAGATCACGATCACGGGAATGGAAAGCTCCATGGCCAGCGACTTCGCGCCGCGCACGAGATTCCGCTGCTGGTCGAACTCTGTTTCTCCTTCCGCTTCGATCAATTCGTCGTAATCCAGGATCACGAGGTCGAGTCCAGTCTTGGCCTTCATCTGGCGGGCGACACGACGGATCCTCGGCAAGGTGAGTTCGCCGTCGAGAATGCGGCACCGTACGCACTCATGGCTTGCGGCCTCGACTAATGCGGTCATTTCGCCGGGCGTGATCCGCTCTGGCCGGCGCATTTTCCAGTGTTCGATACCCGCTTCCGTCGCCAGTTCGCGCGAGATTAGGTGCTCGGCACGCATCTCCCCGGAGCAAAACAGCGTGTGGCGCCCATCGCAACATGCACGCCGTCTCGTTTGCTGAGCGAGCAGTGTCTTCCCGACGCCGGTCTCTGCGGTGAAGATAACAAGCTCCCCGGCGCGGAATCCCCCTGTCAGTCGGTCCAGTTCATCGATGTCCGTAAAGATTCGCACCCCGCCTTGCGAGTCGAACTCTTGAAGCAGGCTGAGAGCTGCATCCCGGTAGGCTGTTCCGCTATCCTTGTCGGCCTCGAGATCCCTGGCAAGGGCAGAAAGCTGTTCGATCCCTTGGTCGAGAACCTTCTCTGCTGTACTGGAACCCGATAGAGCATGCTTGTACGTGGCATCGGATGCGATCGCGATGCCCCTGCGCAGAGCTTTGTCTTTGACGATCGTCGCGTAATAGTCTGCCCCAGTCGTGTGCGGGACATCCTTGGTGATCTCGTACAGGTAAGCGATACCGCCGGCCGCTTCCAGTTCGTTTTTCTGTAAAAGTTCCTCTTGCGCGCTCAATTCATCAGTTGGTTTTCCTGCACCAGCGAGAGACTTGAGCACCTCAAATATTCGCTGGTTCTGAGGAAGGTAAAAATCGCCCTTGTCCAATCGAGCCAGAAGAACTGGCGCGGATTTGTGATTGAGAAGAATCGCCGCAAGGATGGCGCGCTCGGCCTCGGGGCTGTGCGGGAGCGTTGGCGCAATCTCGGAATCGGGTTTCGTGTTCATTGCTCGATGATCTCCTGCAAGACTTCAACGGACCTGAGAAGTAGCTGTGTTTCTTCGGGCGTTGCGGCGTCCGGTGCCTGCATCAGGAATTCCAAGAGCCATTCAAATCGCCGAAGCGTCGATTTCGCACCCTCCGGGGCAAGTAGGTACAGATCGGCCAACTCGAACGGCATCCACGGAGCGATCGTGGCAGAAGCGCTCACGCCGGTACCTCCAACTGGACGATCGCTTCCGCCGGGCGCTTGCGGTCGCGCTTGCGGACCTTCGCCAAGGCTTGAAAGAACGGCGCGGTCCTAGGTGGAATTCGGCCGTTCGTAGCCTTCCAAGCATCGACCACTTCGCCGAGCAGACCGCCCAGAGGTTCTCCGTTCCGTGAGGCCCAGCGGGTTTCGAGCAGTTGGCGGAACGAAAGCGGCCCGCATGGGTCTATTCCAAGGAAGCTCCAAACCGATTCTCCTGGTTTAGAGGCACCAGCAGGCTGCTGCTTTGCTGCTGCGTCTACTGCTGCTATTGCTGTGTCTTCTTTGCTGCGGCCATTTTCGGTCACAGCGCGGCCATTTTTGGTTCTAGCCTCCCCACTTTTGTCACGAGCCTCACCGTTTTTGGCCGGGCTAGCAGCCAGCTTCCAGATCCCAAATTTCCGGGAATTGAGCACGCCAATCACATACCCGTAGGGTGTCCACCGGAGGCGGAGGTACCGCGAGCGCAATTTGCCGAGGTCGCGTCTCAACGCACGCGCGCTCCTGCCCAGTTCTTCGGCTATTTTTTCGACCTTGACTGGAGCTCCACCAAGGACATAGCCAACTCCCTCGCGTTCCTGAGTGATCCTGTCTAGGCACCACAGGTAAAGCCAAATCGCCATGCCCATCGGTTGCAAGTGCTCAAGGATGCCGTTCCAGACAGGAATCGGGCGGGACGGCTCTCCACGGTAGCGCCGCTCGCTCACGCGCTTGGCCTCCGAATACCGCCGCCGACGAAAAAGAAAAAGTTCCGCAGGCTTTTACGACTTGGCCTCAGACCGCTGCGAAGCTGGAGGAGCAAAAGCATGAATTGTCCAGCAGCAACGCCTGCCCGGCTGCGAGGGTTATTAGAAAACGCACGATTACGGACCGATCGGACATCCTCGATGAGTTCATCCAGGATTGGGCTCTCGGTGGGTTCGATCGGTGCGGAGTGGTCCGTGCGGGGTGATCCTGCAGAAGAAAAAACGGGTGCGGGTTGTTGACTTTCGTCTGCTACTGCTTGTAATGTTTGCATTGTCGCGTTCGTTCCTTTCTGAGATTCCCTCTGCGCACTTCACACGTGCGCAGGGGTCTGTCATTTCAAGCCGACGCCGCGACAGGTTCCGCAGCAGTCGGCGAATCTGTTTTAGCGAGCACTGAATCCAACCGATCGCGCCGCCCACGGATCGCGCGCAAGAGGGCACACCGAAGGCGAGCTGCCTGCTCCTCCGAAAGCGGAAGTTGGCCACCCTCCGCTAGAGCCAATCTGCTCCGGTCGATTTTGGCGAGTCGTGCGGCCTCGAACTGTGTGAGTGCCGCGTATTCGCGAAGTCGTCGAATCTCAGTCATGCTTTCCTCCGGTGCTACGCAAGCATTTTCACATCCCATCGCAACCTCCAGAGAGGCCTTGCTAATATCCGCAACGGAAAACATCAATGTTTACGCTGGTTTTGGGCGTGTAGCGATTTCTCCGAGGGCGTTGATGGAGGTTTGGTCATCGCAGAAAACAGGAGATTTCGCGCAGGCAGTAAAAATGGATTTTATTTGCTAGCGTGGCTGGCAGTGGAGGGCGAGATCCTTGCGATCTGTCCAGCGTAGTTACCCGCCACCTGGGAAGGTTTCAACTTGAAGATTCGTTTTTGGGAACTCATTCGACTCTCGGCGAGCTTAAAAAAGACTTCTTTCGGAACCAGACCATAGCGCTTAAATTCATTTACCTGACTCAAGGGGCTGGGCAATTGAGGGACGGCAGACCATTGCACGTTAGTAGGGATTTCCGCCCAGCGGGCTAATCCCTCGATCTCCTGGCGACGTCGCTCTTGCCGAAGAGCGTTTTCGGCACTTTGAAGGAAGTCGTTCCAGAGCTTTTCACGATTACCGTCAAATCCGGCTTCATATACTGCCGCAATGAACTCCCGAGCCTTCACACACGCCGGCTCTAGCTGCCCATACCAATACCGATAGACTTCGAGGCGGGACGGCTTACGCAGGAAACCGCGTCGCTCGACGTCAGAGAGAATCACGTCCGCGACTTCACAGAATCGCAAGGTTACGAGGCGACCCAGAAACTCGTAGAAGGAAGCATCGAGTTCTGGCCTTTTTCGATTCTCGTCACAATAGTCCGACAATGCTTGTGCGTTGCCTTTCAGGAGTTGCTCGTAATATAGGGCAAATTGTGGATCAACCGGAGAGCGCAATGGGTGAAACCGAAATTCCTCGGCAACCACGAAGCCGTGCTCGCGTAAGATTCGCTCTCGTTCCGCTTTCGACGGCCGCCCGCGAGACCGCCGCCGCTGCGCTTGTTCCCTTGCGCGGGGCGTGCTTTTTGGCTTACCCTTCCGATGATCCAAGAGTTTCCCTTCCGCCCCGGGCCGTGAACCCGGGGCTTCTTCTTTTTATCAAATTCGGGCTTGACAATCAAGACATATTGTCTTAATATTTGGTTGTGGCCGAGTACTCGACAGTTCAGGCAGCGAAGAAACTAGGAGTTGGACGCGACACGATTTACCGACTGATGAAAGCCAAGCAGATTCCCGCTGGGAAAATCGTTCGCGTTGGTGGTTTTAAAATTCGCACCTGGACTGACCAAGACTTAGCCATGATCCGGAAGTGGATGAAAGAGAACCCGCACGAAAATCGCGGTCGAAAGAGGAAGTAGAAAAAAGCGGCCCGCCGCGTAGCTATCAACTACCCGGCAGGCCTAAACACCAAAGGAGGGGTTCACTCCCATGGCATCTGCCAGCAAATCTATTCCGTTCGTTGTCCCCGCGCAACAAGTCACCGCAACTGAAACGATCACGCAGCAAGAACTCGCGCTTCTCATTTCTCTTCGGGACCGCCTGCATCAGCTTGAAGTGCAGGTGGAAGAGGCCGAGAACTCCGTTAAGCGCCGCCTGGAAGTCGGCAACGAAGTCGAGTCCGGACTCCTGAAGGCTTTCCTGAAAACAACCGAGCGTCGCTCGGTCGCATGGAAGGTCGTCTGCGAGCGCCAACTCGGCGAGGACTACTGTAAGCGCGTCCTCGCTGCAACAAAGCCCGACACGTTCACGCATCTTGTCGTCGAAGCCTAACTCCAGAAACGCCCCGGCCGAGCATTCGTGTGCCCTGCCGGGGCGTCCGCCACGCGTTTTGTGTTTCGCGGTGGAGTGGCGCCGATGAGGAATCTGCCGCGCGAACAAAGGAGGAGCACATGCCACGTACTGCTGCTGCGGTTCGGTCAGTTTCGCCAGCTCCAAGCACGGTGAATCTGCCGAAGACGTTTGAACAGGCTCTCAAGGCCGGATGGACGCCAAGCCATGAGTTGACGGGTTTGTCCCTCGACCAGCGAGAGCGAAGGGGAAAACTGACCCTCAAGCACAAGGGCTGCGCGAAGCGAGTCTCGGTGTCATACGTCGGCACAACTTCAGGCTATCGCTTCGGCACTCCACAGTTCGTCAGTTGAGTCCGAAACGCCCGAGTCTAGCTGAGGAGCCTCGGGCGTCCGCTGCAATTCGCGTCTCGCGCAGCGCTGATGAAGGATCAGCGAGACCCGGAAGAAGGTGCATATGGAAAAGCCCGTTCGCTCTTTCGCTGCTCACAACCGAGAACTCGGCGAGACGTTCGATCGGTGGATGATTACCCGCAATCTGTCTCCGAATACGCGGAGGCACTACAACGAGACCATGCGCTACTTCCTCGAGTTTGCCGGTGCTGATGACCTCCGGGAATTCAATCGTGGGAACCTGGGCGCGTTCTTAGGCAGCCTCACGGCTCGTGGTCTTAGCGCGCCATCTCTCGATCGCCACACTCACGGCCTGCGGACGTTTTTCAGGTTCCTGAAACTCGGCGGCGTCATTGCGGCGGACCCATGTCGATTTCTTCCCTACCGTAGAGTTCCGATGAAGGTTCCACGATGTCCCTCGGTCGCAGAGGTCGAAAAGCTCATCGCTGCGGCACGAACCGCACGTGAAGCCGCTCTGGTCGAGTTGATGTACTCGACAGGAGTGCGTGTCTCCGAGCTTTGCGGAATGAGGATCGAGGATCTTGACTTCGACAATCGAAAAATCCTCGTCACGGGCAAGGGCAACAAACAACGGATTGTTCTGTTCGGTTCCTATGCAGCGGAGGCTGTTCGGAGGTATCTCGCTGAATACACGCCAGAGTCGAGCTACCTCTTCGAGTCAACCAAAAAGCCGGGCCTGCTGTACCGGAGCGGAAACGTATGGTGCGGGAAGGTCTACGTCAACGGCGTGCAGAAGCATATCCCGATCGGGAAGGTGTCCAAGATGAGGGAAACCACCGCCGACCGCATTTTTGCGCTGCTCAAAGAGCGCGGCCGCGCCGGTGCTACCAACGCCGAACTTTTCGAGCTGCACGCTCACCCTTGGGTGTACGTGGAAAAGTTCCGCCGGCACGGTCATCAAATCCGCACAGAGAGACGCAGCAATTCCTTTGAAACCGTCTACGTGCTCGAACGAGAGAGTACGGCGTCACCTCCGCCTGGAGTCTTCCCCACCTATGAACTCGCGATGAAGGAATTTAAGCGCATTGTTGTGAACCTTCCGGGATACCGCCGCGCGTCGGCGCATCGGCTCAGTCCGCGGGGGATCGCTTTCATCCTGGCGCTACTGTCAAACCGCGCGGGAATCCCAAACGTAAACCCTCACGCTCTGCGCCACGCCTGCTTCACGCACATGCACGATCGCGGCGCCGACCTCAGAGTGATTCAGGATCTCGCCGGTCACGTCAACTTGTCGACCACGACGCGGTACCTGCACTCTCTGAGCATTGCCGGCCTGAAAGACATCCACACCCGATTCCATCCGAAAGGAGAAGATTGCGATGCGAAAAGACAAACCGACTAAGGGAGAGCTGCTTCCGCCAAATACAACGCTCAAACTCCGGCCTGATTTGAACGCGATGCTCAAGGAGGCTGTTGAGCAGAAATTAGCCGAAATACTTTCGCAGCGGGATCTCGCAATCTTCGAGCCCTACCACCAGCCGAGGCGGATTTCGGAGGCGATCAAACGGCTGCAGACCGTGCCCGAACAGCGGAAGTGGGCCCACTACTTTGAGGACTACGGCTGCATGATTTGCCACACGAGAAAGCTGCCGCACAGCGCCTTGGGGAAATGTTATCGCTGCTTTCTACGCGTTACAAACCGTCTGAACTCCAGTATCCGGCGTCACGGCAAGAAAGACCCAATCGCTCCACAGTTCATCACCGATCTTGAGCAACAGGCCCATGCGGTCCTGGGCCGGCCGTTAACGAACGCTCACGTCGAGCAAGTGGCACAGCCGGCAGAGTGTGACGGCAGCATGGGCTTCATAGATGGCGTGGAGCAGGCGCGTCATGCGCTGAGGAAACCAAGGAAGGTCCTGCCACAGCACGAGAGGAAAGGAGGAGCCGATGATCAGCGATAAGGTGTTCCACATTACGCCAGCGATCCTCGATCGAGCCCTCGCCAGGTCCCGGGATTACGCCAGTTCAGTATCGGAGCATATCGACGGCGCGTTCATTTTGTCCCGGATGGCGAAAGAGTTTCCATGGCTCGAGGAAGCATCAGTGCTTGTAGTCAACGAAGCAGACAAACAAAACCTTGCCGACGTCCTGCAGATCATTTGCAGGATCGGGATTGTCTACGGGCTCTACGTAGCCGATGAGCTGGAGAGGGTTAGAGTCCAATGAGGGCCGCACTTTACGCGCGGGTCTCGACTGCTCACAACGGCCAAGACCCCCAGATGCAACTCAGGGAGCTGCGCGAATACTGCCAGCGCCGCGGCTGGACGGTCGCCAGCGAGTACGTTGACGTCGAGCACGGCAACGTCGATTCAAGGCCGCAACTGAATGAACTGTTCAGACAGGCCAAGATGCGGCGCTTTGATGCCGTCGTGGTTTACCGCTACGACCGTTTCGCCCGTTCCATGCGCCAGTTGGTGAACGCGCTTGAGGAATTCCGAGCACTCGGAATTGAATTCGTTTCCATCCACGAGGGCGTAGACACTTCGACGCCAAATGGCCGCCTAGTGTTCGGTATCTTCGCTTCGATCGCGGAGTTTGAGCGGGAGCTAATTCGCAGCCGCGTGCGCTCCGGACTGGCGGCGGCCCGGGCCAAGGGAAAGACGCTCGGCCGGCCACGGATCATCGTGGATGCTCACAGGATTGCCACGCTGCGCGCACAGGGCGTTAGCTGGCGCAACGTCTGCGAAAAAACGGGGCTGACCAAGGGAACGGCGCAGCGCGCCCTTCATAGCTTGCCCAAAAACCCTACCTTGCCCAAAAAGGCTGTTTCCACACGCTGCGAAACTCGTTGAAATTCGCTTGCCCAAAACTCCCGAGGCCCTTGCCCAGAATCATGTGATTTTGATCCGCAACAGTGGGCGATTTCCGATCAGCCAGGGTTTGGAGTCGCAACTCTCTATCGCGTGGCGCAAGGGCATTCCAAAACTCCGGAAAAGGTTTTTGGAACGCTGTAGGCAGCCCTTCCTGGGATCACCGCCCGCACCGGTCCTCCCCTGCGGTGGTAGCCGCCGATGGGCAGCAAACGTTAGATCGCGTTTGCCCGCCACTATGGCAGCCTCGCGCCCAACGGGTAAAGCATTAAGGGTAGGTTAGCTCTGGACAGTCGTTGCTCCCGCTTGCCTTATCTGAAGGGCCTTGTGTAGCCTTGGCCTACCGCCAGCTCTGAGGAGGGTCTTTTGCGAATCGTAGTCGAACAATTTGCTCATGTGCTTCTTTTTGGATGTCCGCAGTGCGGGCGTCCACTTGCATCGGCGTGCGCAAGCACCAAAGAGAGCTTGGAAGGTGCCGACGCCCACTGGTTCAATCCTCATTGCCACTGTGGATGGACTGGAGATGTGGTTGGAGTGACCGCCGTGAAGCACTGGGTAGCCCTGTGGGAAAGTACCGCACCCATCGGAAGTGACGTGCCTGGTTCGTGTGACGCAAAGCTCTAAGAAAATAATCGTAATCGGACAGGTATACAGCAATGACAGTATGGAAAATGAAAGTTTTCGTGGCATATCATCCATCCGCCACGGTGATTATTTTTGCGAGTTGTTCTAGCGGACGACCATGAGGTTTTGCGTAAGGGAGTTAAGGCTCTTCTAGAGGGTCATTCCCAGTGGACGGTTTGTGGCGAAGCTGGACATGGGCAGGAAGCCGTTGACCTAGTTGTTCAGCTTCAACCGGAATTGATAGTGCTTGACCTAAGCATGCCC
>JBARRP010000237.1:0-10378 GCA_049644285.1 Candidatus Acidiferrales bacterium
TCATTCATCAGGTACTCCAGGAATAGGGAACAGATCGAACCCACCGAGATCGGATGAATGACTGTAGCGCCGGCGTCCCCAGGGCTATCCGAGCTCCGCGTTTCTCACGATAGATCGCGGATGAGCGCGTGTAGGGGCACAGCCTGCTGTGCCCTCACAGCTCGGCTTGTTACGCTATGCAACATTTGGAAATCCGGGACGCGCCTTATACTGTCGCGAGGTTTTCACCCGCGCCTTCGAATACTTCACGGACTGCGGCGGAGCCAAGGAAGGTAGCGCAAAGTTTTTCGTCGGTAACGCTCGCGGCAATTTGGCGCACGATCATGGCCGCGCGGGAAAAGGCTTCGCGCGCCTTTGCGGTCTCGCCCATCCGCGAACGCAGCCGGGCGAACGCGGCGCACATCTTCCACTCCACGACTGGCACAGGATAGCTGCGCAGCTCGTCGAGCGCGGCGTGCAGCTCAGCCTCCGCCGCGGCCAGGTCCCCGCGGGTGACCGCCACGTCCGCCAGCAATCGATGCGCGACGGCGACGTATTTGCGCGCGCCGTAGCGCGCCGCGGTCTCGAGCAAGCCGCCCGTGGCCTCGGCGGCACGTTCCAGGTCCGCTTGCGCTAGCCAGTGCTCGGCGGTGGCCGCCTGATGGCGGATGCTGTAACGCCAGCGAAACCAGGCGTCGCGGTGGAAGATGTCTTCGACCAGGCGGAAGGCGGAGAGGGTCTTTTCGCTCTCGCGCGCGTAGGTGTAGTCGATGCCGACGTTGATCAGGGAGTTGGCCTCGGCTTCGAGCACGTGGTCTCGCCGCCCGACCTCCACGCCCTGCTGGTCGTACTCGAAGGCCCGCTGGAAGTCGCCGAGCTCGCGATAGACCCATCCGATGCAGTTGGGTAGGCGCGGGTACCAGAAGTGGTCGCCATTGCGCCGGGCCATCTCCATGGCTGCCTGGAGCGTGGCCAGCGACTCCGACATTCGTCCCAGGTTGCCCCGCGAAAGGCCGAGAAAGAAGAGCGCGACGAGCACTGAAAATCCGTCGCGGATTTCCGAAGCGAGGTTTTGGGCTTCAGTGAGCAGGTCGATTGCGCGTTCGTACTCGGACTGGAAGAAGTGCAGCGCCCCGCGCCAGGCGAGGCCCACAAGCAACCCCGGCTTGTGATCCAGAGCGCGGCCGACGCGAATAGTCTCGTCGAGCAGCCGCTTGGCGTCCGCGAGCTCACCGTAGCACAGCTGCTTGAGCGCGATCAGGCCCAGGCTCTCGACGCCCAGCATCTCGTTGCCGGAGCGCTCAGCGGCACGCAAGGCCTCTTCGGCGCGCTGCGGCATCTCTTCCATGCGGTGCGCCCAAAAAAGCGCCGCGGCAAGCCCGTTGAGTGCGGCACATTCGAGCGCCGACGACCCCAGCGACCGGGCGCGGTCCAGCATCAGCCGGAAATTCTGCGCCGCCTGGTCGAAGCGGCTTAGCAAGAAGTTTACGCCGCCGCGCTTCTGATAGAGAGCGGCGTAGCGCTCCCCCTGTTGTTCCGACGGAAGTTTTTCGACCAGCGTGAGCGCGCGGGTGTAGTAGTGCTCGGCCTCAGCGTTAGCGTAAACCTTGGTGGCGTTGTCGCCGGCCTGGATGAGGTATTCGACGGCGCGGGGGATATCCCGGCCCCGTTCGAAATGCATGGCGAGTTGAGCGGCGTTGCGGGGTGCTTGGTCGCGGTAATGTTCCAGCAACTGCTCGCCGACTTGACGATGGAGAAGGATACGTCGTTTGCTGACGAGATCGCCGTAGAGGACGTTCTGGTAGAGGGCATGAGCGAAGCGATAGCGCGTGGCGAGCGCGCCATCGGGGAACTCTTCTTCGCCGCGCGTCTGGATCCATCGGTGGACTTTGTCCAGGCGGTCCAGGCGCTCCTCGAGCGCCAAGTCGTCCACGCCGAGCAGCCGCGCCAGCACGGTCGAGGTGAACTCCTCGCCCTCGATGCTCGCGTACTGCAACGCCCGGCGGTCTTCTTCGTCGAGGGCCTCAATCTTCTTGCGGATCATGCTGCGCACGCCCTCGGGCACCTCCAGGTCCATCTCCGAAAGGGGGCGCGTCAGCGTCCAATGCCCATTTGTCCGGGCGATGTCTCCTCGTTCGCTCAGAAGCTGCAGCAACCCGATAGCGAACAACGGATGCCCTTCGGTCTTGCGCTGGACCAGCGCCGCCAGGTCCCGCGGGAAATCGTTCGGTGCGAAGCGGGCTTCCAGATAATTGGCGAGGTGCTCCTCGCTCAACATCCCCACAGCGATTTCCTCGCACAGTTTGTGCACTTGCATCTCGAGCTTGTACTTTTTCAGCGGGTGATCGCTGAGGTCCAGATCGGCAGACCGGAAGGTGCCAACCACTAGCAGGCGTTGCCGGCCGATGCGCTGGGAGAGATGCCGAAGCAGGTCGATGCTGGAAGGGTCGGCCCAGTGCAGGTCTTCGAGCAGCAGAACGACAGGCGAGTTCGCCGCCAGCGCTCCCAACGCGTCTCCCATTTCGCGCAGCATGCGCTCCTTCGTGGCGCCGATGGTCTCCCGCTGCAGTTGCTCGAGCGCGCCGCTCGAGCCAAACGCAGCGGGGAATTGCAAAGACCAGGTGGGCGCGTAGGTTCGCAACACCGCGGCGATGCGCTCCCGCGCCGCACCGCTCAGCAGCACTCCCACAGCATCGAGAAAAGGCAGGTAGGCCTCGCCGGTGCCGTACTGCTCGACGCAGCGCCCGCGGCTATAGAGCAGGCCGGGGTGCTGTCGCCGCGCGCGCAGCAGGAATTCATCGGCCAACGCAGTCTTTCCGATCCCCGGCTCCCCAGTCAGAAAGACAATCTTGCCCAAGCCTTCCGTCGTGGCCCGCAGGTATTCCTCCATGCGTTTCAGCTCGGACTCGCGGCCGACAAATGCTTCCGGTCCGGTTTCGGGCTCGGGCGCTTCCGGCACCGGCGCGAAGCCGGAAGAACTGGCGTAGCCTGGACCCTGCAAGGCGCGCAAAGCGGTGACCAGCTCGCCGGCCGATGAAAACCGCCGCTCTTTTTCCTTGGCTAGGGCGCGTTCGAGCAGCAGATCAAACTCGCGGGGCAAGTCGCGCAGGACCGTGCTCGGGGGCGGCGGCGGCGAAGTGGCGATGGCGTGCATGAGTGCGAGCACGCTGGGCCCCTGGAAGGGACGCCTGCCGGTGGCGGCCTCGTAGAGCACCACACCGAGCGAGAAGATGTCGGAGCGCGCATCGAGCGGCTCGCCGCGCGTCTGCTCAGGCGACATGTAGGCCACCGTTCCGAGCACAATGCCCGTAGCGGTCAGATCGCTCATTGTCGCCGCGCGGCTGGCGGCGTGTTCCGGCACAGGCGTGTGCACTTTGGCGAGACCAAAATCGAGCACCTTGGCGTGGCCGCGCGGACTCACAAAGATATTTGCGGGCTTGATGTCGCGATGGATGATCCCACGGGCGTGCGCCGCGTCGAGTGCATCGGCGATCTGGATGGCGAGGCCTAGCAATTGCTCGAAGCGCAGTGGCTCCCGGGTGATCCGCTCGGCCAGCGTCTGTCCCTCGAGCAGCTCCATGGCCAAGAATGGGCGTCCCTCGTGCTCGTTGATCTCATAAATGACACAAATGTTCGGGTGGTTCAGCGCCGAGGCGGCGCGCGCCTCGCGCTGGAATCGTTCGAGCGCCTGCGGGTCGCGCGTCAATTCTTCGGGCAGGAATTTCAGCGCTACCGGGCGGCCGAGCTTGGTGTCTTCGGCCTTGTACACCACGCCCATGCCGCCGCCACCCAGCTTCTCAATGATGCGGTAGTGCGAAATTGTCTTGCCGACCATGAGCGGGAAACACCGCCGTTGGAGAGGCATCTTAAGCCCCAGCCACTGTCAAGTCAACGAGAGCAAGCCGGCCAAGATTGCGCCGAAATGATCCCTTTTCGGCTCGACCATTCAAAATCACATTCGTTATGGCACAAGGTGACCTAACCGCCGACCAATGAGTCTTCGCAGAGGGCAGCGGTCGAAATGACAATCCAGAGCACCTGGAAATGCCCACGCCCAGTAAACGAGATTTGAGCCCAACATCTTGCCGCATAGAATAATTTTGCGGCCCAAGTGTCCGCTCAGAGTGAAATCTTCAGTTGCTCAATTCAGGTAAGTGAGCAACTCCGGCCACCACAGCATCTCGCGAAGACGCGAACACGTAGGGAGGTTCGCCAAAGGCTCTCGTCCTTACCCGTCGTTTAAGATTAAAAAAACATGGCAATGCGTATCGGATCCCTGTCTCCTGTCAAAAACGCCCCGCACATTGAATCTGCTTCCGCAACGTGCAGAATCCGGCCGCCGCCGCTTCTGCCGGATCAGTGAACACGTAGGGGTACCACGGCTCTGGGCGATCTGAGCGTCCAACCCCGAACAGGCGGCCCAGCATTCCTCGAGAGCGAATCAACAGGGCTCCACCTTCTGAGGAATAGCGGAGCCGAGCGCACCTTCGGCACTGCCACTGCGACCTCTCGGCGCTGGTAGTGAACCTTCCCCCTGGCTCCCAGCCGTACAGGGCGCGCCGGAGGGAACAGCAGAAAGGGCAAGCGAGCAAAATCGCATACCCGCCATTCCTTGGAAGAGACCACCTGATAGCGCGAATATGTGAGACGCTTCCGTCCATGCGCTTGATTTCTATCGACTCGGCACTAGGAAGGTACGGAGGGGGGCCGAGGCGAACCACGCGCACGGCCTCTTTGATTTCACCATCCCGCTCGCTCTTCCAGACTAGGAGATAGGGGATATTTCGCGGATCGTCCAAGATTCCGCGCACTGTCTGCGCAGGGAGCATCGGTACATGTTCGCAGTTGACCCTGCGCCCGAAGAAGCGCCCACCGCGCCTATAATGCGGGTATACGGCTCTGCTTACCATCTAATCGTCGTAAAAATTCATTCACTTAAAATCCCAGCTACGGGGCGCGTTTTTCAAAGAAAGCGTCAAGGTCTGCACGCCTAAATCTCCACCGCCCGCCGATGATCCGGCCCTCGATCTCTCCGCGTTGAACGTATTCACGCACCGTTCGGGGATTCAGCCTGAGCACTTCCGCTGCCTCACGGAGTGTGAGAAGGTGCTCTCCAATCGGTTTCGGTACTGCCTTTTTCTCACGCGTCATGGTTGTCTGCACTTTAGATAAATTTCAATGCCATTCGATTTCTCATTGCGCGTCTTCTGGGATGCTCAACCGTCGCGCCTGGGCCTCCACTCCGGCTGGCACCTCTACCGCGTCCCCAGGTGCCTGGTGAAGCTTCACACGACTATCAGCCGCAGCGTCCTGGTCGTACCGTTCGCTGATTGGGTGCTTGCGGGGCCGCCCGGATTGCCGCTGATGCCCAGGCGAAACGGATTGCGATTCCGTGGTATACCACCCAAGTTCATGATTCACTGTTCCAATCATTGTTCTGAGTGATTGTGGGGCGGTTCGTCGGCGCCTCGGCCGCGGTAGTCAGCGCAGAAGTTCCCACCTCTGCCTCCTCAAGGATGAAGCCGTCGTTTGCCATTTTGACCGCTTCATCCGCCGTAACTGGCGAGCCATAAATTCCTCGCAGCTTCCGAGCCAGCTCTTCCGCGTTTTTCTCGGTGATGACCCATATGGGATCCTGACCATCTGAATTGAGGCCGTACACTGACCGCAAGAACCGAGCAGCATGCCGACAAAGCACCGCATTGGGGATGAAACGGCCATTGGAATCGGGCACCACGTTGGTCTGGACGTTCACCTGTTGGCCCGCCAATTCTCCGGTAACCTTAGCTGCGAGCTCAACGAGCCGAGTTAGTTCTCGCACGCCAGCGAGCGCTACCCGATAGTCCTTCTGCGCCTCGGCCTTTTCCTGGATACGGCGAGCATCCTTCGTCAGCTGTTTGAGCTGCTCAATCAGCGAGTCAGCGCGCGAGACCTCGGCAGCCTCGCGAGACCTCTTCAGCGTTTCGGAAAGATGGGCCTTGTGACGAAACAGACTTGTCGTGGATAGCGAAACACGTTCCGCTATGTTTCGTAACGGTTCCCCAGAGAGGAGAGCCTCGTCAATCGCTGCTCTTTCAGAACTCGAACAAGCCAAACAGGTTCGTGGCACCAGTAACCCTCCGCCAATATCGAAACACTACCACAATTCTGCGGGGACCCCACGGAGGTGCTTCAGGCTTAACCACGGTAGGAAGCGAGCAATCGCCCAGGCAAGATCGCCTTCGCCTCCATGGGATTCGCAAAAACATACGGGTACCACGCTTCGGGACGCGTGCTCCTCGAAGGGCCTTCGACCGCCTCAATTAGGCGCCCAAGGTCAGTTCGAGGATGAAAAACCAACGCACCACCCTCCGGGCATAGCGCACTCCAGCGCACGATCGGCATTGCCAGCTAGATATGAAAACTGTACGGGGCTTGGAAGGATTCAACTTCCAGGGATAGAGCGCACGCCGAAGGCGTTGGCAGCGGGGACCAGATGACAAGCCAGGCCTTTCCTCCATTCCGCGGCAAGGGTCGCTCTATTGTGAGAATCCAATTCCTGCTCCCATCTGCTCGCTTTATCTCCAGGCATCTTGCCCAATCTATCTCTCGATCCATTTCGGTGTACGCAGCCACGCGCGCCGCCTCTATCAACTCACCCGAGCTCTCCTCTTTCCAAATCATGAGGTACGGCACTTGCCGCGGATCGTCGAGTACCCACGCCACGGCCGCGGCCGGCGGGCAGGGCACATTCTCGCAATTCATGCGTGGGCCGATGAAGCGTCCTCCCCAGCCGCGAGTCTGTTTTCTCTGCTCCACCGTCTAATCCCCCTGTTTGTCCTTTCCGGGGGATGTCTTCAAAAGAAACGGTCAAGGTCAATGCGGCGGAACCTCCATTTTCCGCCGATGACTCTTCCCTCGATCTCCCGGCCGAAGATAACCGCGCAAGGTTCGCGGATTCATCCGCAACACCGCTGCGGCTTCTCGTAACTTCAGAGCTTTTCGCCAATCGGGGCGGGTTCGGGTCTTTGCTTCTTCATTTCGGCCATTCTCGACTGACGGGTTCAATCTGACCCGGTGGAAAGCAGGTGCACTTGGTGAGCTCAGAATCAAGCAGCACCGTCACGCGCTCCAAAAACACCTGTAGCAGTGTGCCTGGCCCTGCCGGAGTTCTCACTTTGCGCCCGATAAATGGAAACAACCTCGCGTGTGGCTGGCCGAAGCGCCGCGCGGCGTCAAGAGACTTGGGTGGCCAATCCGCATCTGCGTGCCGAGCTGGAGACTTTTCCTCGGATGTCGTCGCCTGCCTCGCTTCCTTCGCTGGTGGACTACATGTGAGTGGGGTAAGCGAGGCAAGCGAGGCTTTTTCGGGAAAAGTCTTCGGCTTGCGTCCGGCGTCGAATAGCGTCTTAAGAAGCCCCGACATTTTTGGCGGCCCCCTTCCGTATGGTGACAAACCGGCGTCTGTGCTCGCCGCGAAATTCCTGAAAGCGAACGTCGCCCTCAAGCTCAATCACCCGGCGCCTAGTTGTTAATGCGCGCCCAAAACCTTGCAAGCTTTTCGGCAGAAGAAGCCCTTCTTTCTCGCCGATGTCGCAGCATTTTTTAAAGAGATCGCCGATGCTCATCTCGTCGATGGCGACACCCCGCGCCACGAGTTCAAGGATAGCGGTCACGATACCGTCACCCTCCGATGCAAAGTCTGATTGCGCCCGCTCGATCTTCCCCATGATGTCCAGCCACTCGCCCGATCCGCCCGTTGGCCGGAACACGCGCTCACCGAAGCTGGCGAAATCAGCCATGCGAAAAGCCATAGCTCGCGGTTCCGTTTCCTCAAGGTAGTCAGCTATCCGGCCCACCTGATTCAGAAGCGCCCCCATCACCGCGCCACGGCGTTTTTCCAGATCGTTGAAGATTTGTGCTTCCGTAAAATATCGCTCTGGTCGCTCGCAGTGGATCGGCAAGAGCCGCTCGGAGACGTCGGGCCGGTTGAATTGCGGGTCGCGGCTGGAAATCATCAGAATTGCACGCGGGAGGTAGCTCACCTCCTCGTTTGTCGTGTAGAGCCGCCGCAGCCTGTACTTCTGCCCGGTTGCGTAGAGGGCGAGAGAGTCCGCCAGCCACGGAATTTTCGAGTCTGCGTTATCGAGTCCGAGGACAACACGGTTTGTGACGGCGGCAACGAAACCGTCTTCCCGTTCGCGTTGGATTCCCATCACGTCAAACGACGATCCGATGAGAAGCCTCCCGACCAACCTTTCGCCAGTCGTTTTGCCGCTCCCTTGCTGACCGAGAAATGTGGGGATGATTCGCGTGCGGCGAAGTTCTGGAAAAAATTGCTGAAACATCCAAACAGTAAAAGCCGTTCGCGCTTCTTCTCTTGACAGCAGTGCGTCGGCAAAACAGAAGGATTCCAGGAACCAGTCGAGGGCGTCCGGCGTGGCGCTGAATTCGGGAACCCACGGTGAACCTTCGCGTTCTGTAGCGAAGTACAGCCCCTGTTCGCCGTTGCGGCCGAGCCGCCATTGCCCTCCGCGCCCTCGAAACCAAACCCCGCCAGCGCCATCAGAAACCGCAAGCAGAGACGTTTCGGGGTCGTGGTAGGCGAAACTGTGGACGGTGACAAGCCTCGCTTGCTTGGCTTGTCTCGCCTGCAAGATGTCTAGTGCGAACTTGTAAAAAGCTTCGGTCGCGCTGAGGCCGGACAGATTAGTAAGCATCCGGCCAAAACAAATTTCTTCGAGGTCGTACAGGCGGCGTTCACCGGTCTCAAAAAAGAACAATCGCTCGTCGAGCGTCCGGCAAAATTCACCGCGCTGCCGTAGTGAGTCCTCGATAAGTTCCGCGATGCGGCGCCGTTTATCAAAGGACGGGATTGTATTGTCCAAGACAACCGCGCGAATTCGCTCCGGCAATGGTCCTGAAATCGTCTCGGCCTCGGCGCGCGCAGGCTCGTATCGCGAGACGCTCAGAGCAATAGTGTGAACTTCGCCGGCGGACAACAGCGGGTCGCAGCGCTTCTCGTTCTCGATTAGGAGAGCGGCTTCTATCGCATCCGGGCCGAATCCGCGCCGCCGCATCGAGCCCGCCAGCGAGGTAAGCGCGCCATTGCGCTGCCCCTCGGGAATTTTCTCTTGTGAATCGTTTGCCGATGCCGCTCGCGGCTCAGGCTCGGCAAGTTTCGCAGCGAGCCATTCCGGGAGTGGCGCAAGATCGGCTTCGTTCACCCATTGGTACTGATTACCCGAAAGGTGATGTGACGGCGGGAGCATGACGTACCCGCCCGCGCCGCGCACGTCCACCCCCGGCCCGAGCTTGCCCGTGGAATTCCGAACTACTTGTCCGTTGCGCAGGGCAAAAAATAAATGCCGCCCGCCGCCACCGGTTCTAGCTTCGAGTGTTACGGGAAACGCGCCGTGGTTCTGTTCGAGCGCCGCAAGGGTATTGTCTCCCTCATGCCGCGGGTCAACGTCCACCACCAACACGTCATTGCCGGTCCTGAGGCCGATGTTGGCGTCCGGCCATTGCGTCCACCAGGCGCGAATAGGTTTCTCATCTCTGCTGGCGTCGAGCAGTCCGTGGGCCGTGCGCGGATGTTTGCCCGCATCATCACAGCTTGCTTTTCCGCATGCGCATTTTTTGTCACGGATGCCATGCACAGGGAACACCGGCCATCCGCGCCGCGCATACTCCCGCGCCGCATCCACCATCGTCGTGAGGGTAACCACGCTCATCGCCGCACTTCGCGTGCAGGAACCGTATTCTCTTGAATGAATTGTTCGATTGCCTCTGCCGGGATTCGCACGGCTCTGCCGCAAGACACTCGAGGAAGTTTGCGCCGGAGCAGCCATGCCCGAATTGTGGAAGGTTTGACGTTGAGCGCCTCTGCTGTCTGTGCCACTGTGAGTAGCCTCTGCATATCGGCTCCCTTCAGGCGCGATGGAATCACACCCAGCCTGGTGCTGACCATTACAGGAATGGTTCTTTTTCTCGTGCATGGATTTGTAAGGTTTGCCGGGCGAAGCAAGACAGCCACGAAGGGGGGCAGTTTCCCGAGTAACAGGCTAGGCTGAGATGCTCTTGATCCAGCGGCGACGCTTCTGCCTCTTACGGTGCATCTCGATTTCGAGGCGGTCAACCCACTCGGGCGATTTTCGCCTTGGCTCAACGACCGCGAACGTAGCCACTGCGAGTGTTTGCAGGTTTTTGTAATGCTTCCTGCCCGTACACGCTTCGATCCATCCGACCAAGTACATTGCGAGTCTCACCTGCGGGTTTGGGCTGTCCGAACTGAACTTAACCTGAATCCGGCGTGAGGAGGACGCTTAGAACTGCGCCAAACGTTGTTCCACAGCGGGCAAAACGGCTATTTTGCCGTTTACATCCAAACCTCACTAAAAGTGTGGTTTGGATGTAATGC
>JBARRP010000238.1:0-22274 GCA_049644285.1 Candidatus Acidiferrales bacterium
CGCGCTGCCAAACGGAACTTCTCGTCGTCGCCTGGACCGCCTCTCCAACCGTCTCACCAAAATCCTTAGGGAAGCTCGCAAGCTCGCGACACCCTGAACATGGGCAGAGATTGACCGGTTATGTCGCGTAACCGGAACTTGAGTCCCCACTTTCCGCTGTGCGAATATCGCGGCGTCAAAGTGAGCGAAGATCGAAGACGGAGGATGCTATGACGATGGTTATCGCCCCGCCGGATCTTGCATCAAGGCCGTTTCGCCTGACCTCTGAGCGCGCGATGATTGCGCCCCCTGACGTGCTGTTCCGTGCGTGGACGGAACAGTTCGATGGCTGGTTTGCCGCACCGGGGTCGGTGTTGATGAAAAGCGAGGTCAACACCGTCTTCTATTTCGAGACGCACTTCGAAGGAAAGCGACATCCGCACTACAGCCGGTTCCTGAGGCTGGAGCGCGATCGGCTGGTTGAACTGACATGGCTCACGGCCGCAACCAAAGGGGCCGAGACGGTGGTGACGGTCGAACTCGTGCCGAACAACGGCGGGACGCAACTCCGACTCACGCACGCCGGTTTTCCCGATGAGGAGTCGAGAAACCGGCACGACGAGGCGTGGCCGAAGGCGCTCGCGCAGCTCGACCAGCGGATGGCGGCTTGCGCGTAATCAACATGAGAGCCCTTGCGGCGCCGGGACTGCTCGCGCCTACTGCCTGGTAGGTCGGCAAACCGGAGTGCGACCTGTAAAGCTGCTGAAAATGATTGTCTGGAGAGGAGGAACTCGATCAGACCGTGCGTCCCATCGTACGTAGCCTACAAGGCAGAGCGGGGAGGCAACGAACTGTTCTGGAGCCCTTGGAAAATGTACCCACGCTCGCAAGAGCGGCACCGGAACTGTGAGGCCACGGTGTATCTCCCAGCATGAGGTGGCAGACCTAACCGATCGTGTCATTTCAGCGGAACAGGGTAAGCCCGTAGCGCTCCTCGCAAGGGGAAAGTCCATCGCAAGATGGAACTGATAAGCTTCCCACACGGCTGGTGGATTCTCCACCGCCGTGCGAATCGGCAGCAAGCCAGTATCGAGCAGGCCTTATCGATTCGTTTTGAATCAGGCCGCGTCCTCGTTTTTTATGGGGGCGTTTCTGGGTGCTCGAGCCGGATGATGGGAAACCTTCAAGTCCGGTTCTTAGAGGGCTGGGCGCCAGCAATGGCGCCCGGCCACTCGACAGCTAACCCACTAGCTCCACAGTGATTGCGTTGACGGAGATTGCAACGATCTGTACAATTAAGGTTTCTCGATTGCTCCGGGAGGCTGCATGTACGCAGTAATTCGCAGTGGGGGAAAACAATACCGCGTCGCACCGGGCGAGACCATCCAGGTCGAGAGCCTCGAAGGCAAGGTCGGAGGGAAGGTCACCTTCGGCGAAGTTCTTGCCGTGCGCACCGACGACGCGAAGGTGCTCGCGGGCGCACAGGCCGCCAAGGCGAAGGTAACCGGCAAGATCGTGGCGCAGGGCCGCCATCCGAAGCGAGTGGTTCTGAAGTTTAAGAGCTGCGGTCAGTACAAGATTACGCGTGGCCACCGGCAGGGGTTCACCGCCGTCGAGGTCAGCGACATTCATCTCGACTAGGGGTTCTTCGAATGGCACACAAAAAAGGCGGCGGGTCCTCCACAAACGGCCGCGATTCGCAAGGCCAGCGGCTTGGCGTCAAGCGTTTTTCCGGGCAATTGGTCACCGGCGGGAGCATCCTGATCCGGCAGCGCGGCACGCGCTATAAGCCCGGGCGCAACGTCGGCCGCGCCAAGGACGACTCGCTCTTTGCCCGCATCACCGGGATCGTGCGCTTCGAAGACAAGGGCCAGATGGGCCGATTCATCAGCGTCCTGCCGCCGGAAGAAGCCGTGGCGTCGCAGCCTGAACCGAAAGCCGCTGCCGCCAGCGCCGACTAGTTTTTGCCAATTCCCATACAAGCGATGCCCGCAGATCCCGCCTTTGTTTTTCGCGGCATTGCGGGCGTATCCTTTCATCCGTGCCGCTGTCGCAAGCGCTGCTCCGAGGTTTGCTGCGATGCCGCCGGCCTGCCAACAATTATTTCCGCGGGTGACGTGTGTTTGTCGATGAAGCCAAAATTCTGGTAAAGGGCGGCCCGGGAGGCAATGGTTGCGTCGCCTTTCGCCGGGAGAAGTTTGTCCCGCGTGGCGGGCCCTCGGGCGGCGATGGAGGCAACGGAGGCGACGTCTTCCTCGAATCCAACCTGCACGACAACACCCTGCTGCGCTACCGGTACAACCGCGAGTTCCGTGCCGAACGCGGGCGCCACGGCGAGGGCTCGAACTGTCACGGCCGCTCGGGCGGCGAGACGATCCTGGCAGTGCCGGTGGGCACGATCGTTTACGACGCCGATACGGGCGAGCAGCTTTACGATTTCACCGCCCCCGGTCAGCGATTCCGTGCCGCACGCGGGGGGCACGGGGGGCGCGGCAATTCACATTTTGCGAAGCCGTGGCACCAGGCGCCGCGCGAGCATGAGGACGGCCAGCCCGGCGAAGAGCGCCATCTGCGGCTCGAACTCAAACTCCTTGCCGATGTAGGTCTGGTCGGATTTCCGAACGCGGGCAAATCCACTCTGATTTCGCGCATCTCAGCGGCGCGCCCGAAGATTGCGGCGTATCCTTTCACCACGCTCGAGCCGCATCTCGGCGTCGTCTCCGCTGATCCAGGCGCCGCGCCGGGAACGGGCCGGACGTTTGTTGTGGCCGATGTTCCGGGGCTGATTGAAGGGGCGCACGAAGGCGCGGGGTTAGGAACGCGCTTCCTGAAACACATCGAGCGGACGCGCCTGATCGCGCATTTGGTGGATACCAGCGACGCAAACGAGCGCGATCCCATTCACGACTACGAAGTCATCGAAGGCGAGCTGCGGGCCTTCAGCGAAGCCCTGGCGCAAAAGCCGGTTCTCGTGGTCGCCACGAAGCTCGACGCCACCACCAACCGCGAGCACCTCGACCGCCTGCGAAGTTATTGCCGCGAGCGCAGCCTGCCCTTCCACGCAGTCTCTTCTGCATCCGGGGAAGGCATTCCGCAACTTGTGCTTGCCATGGCCGATGCCCTCGATCGCTTGCCGCGCGCGACGCCCACTGCGGACTCGGCAGCGCCGCCTGCGCCCCGGCTCGGGCGCACCGAGGGCAATCATTCCGCCTCACCCCTTCCGGAGGAGCATTGACGACATCCCACCCGCACCGCCCTCACACGCTGGCCCGCTCGATCGCTCTCTTCGGAGGGACCTTCGATCCCATTCACTCCGGGCACATCGCGGTGGCACAATCGGCGCAGCGCCGATTCCATCTGGACGCGATCTATTTCATCCCCTCCTCACGGCCGCCTCACAAATCGAAGCGGTCGCTCACGCCCTTCCTGCACCGCTACGCCATGGTGACTCTGGCATGCGCCGATCATCAGGGCTTTCTCCCATCGCTCGCCGAGGCTCCCGTTGATTCCGGTCCCTCTCACGTTTTCTACTCGATTGATACGGTCCGGAAACTTCATCACGAGCACCCGCACGACCATCTCTATTTCATTCTGGGCGCGGACCAATTCCTCGAGATCCCCACTTGGCGGCATTATGAGGCCCTGCTCGATTCCTGCGATTACATCATCGCCAGCCGGCCGGGTTTTCGCCTCGATGCCCTGCGTCTGGTGATTCCACCGGAAAAGTTGGGACGCACGCCCTCGGGCGACTCGCACACCATTGCTCTTCGCAAGACCGCCATTCATCTCCTCTCGACGGTGAACAGCCACGTCTCGTCAACCGAAGTGCGCCAGCGTCTTCACGCCCGCCAGACGATCCACGGACTTGTGCCGCCGCGTGTGGAGGAATACATTCTGGGGCAGGCCCTTTACCGGTGAGACTCGACTCCGTTCGCCCCGAACTCCGCTGGGCCATCGAAGCGGCCCAGGATAAACAGGCTGAGAATGTGACCGTGCTAAAGCTGGGAGGACTCGGCGCCTTCGCGGAATACTTTTTGCTATGCTCGGGCGCAAGCGATCCCCAAATTCAGGCCATCAGCGATGCGATTGCAGAGAAACTTGATCGCCACGGCGTCCCCCATGGGCATCGCGAGGGGAAGCACGGAGCGGAATGGGTTCTGCTTGATTACGGCGGGTTCGTCGTGCACGTCTTCAGTGAGCGCGCGCGGCTCTATTACGATCTCGAGAGGCTATGGCGCGCGGCGGAGCGGCTGGACGTCCTCCCGCCGGGCGCTCGTGCGACGGATGAATCGCAAGAAAGCGATTCCGGCCTCGCCGGCGGGCGGAAAACGGGAACAGACCGGCCATGATGGCAGCGAGCGTTTCCTGGGTAGCGGAAGACCCAGTCTCACGGCGCGTCCTCGAGCTTGCTGAAAAAGTAGCCGATGCTTCCACCACTCTTCTGCTCACAGGAGAAAGCGGCACCGGCAAGGATCAACTCGCGCGCTGGATTCACGACCATGGGCCGCGGCGCGACGCCGCATTCCTGAAAGTTGACTGCGCCAGCCTCCCGAGCGAGCTGTTTGAATCCGAGCTGTTCGGCCACGAACGCGGCGCTTTTACTGGCGCAGTCGCGCGCAAGCCGGGGCGATTCGAGCTCGCGCAAGGGGGGACGATCGCGCTCGACGAAGTGGCCGCCCTCGCGCCCGGCATCCAGTCCAAGCTGTTGCGCGTGCTGGAAGAGCGCACGTTCGAGCGGTTGGGTGGCACCGAGCTCCTACATATCGACGCTCGCCTGATTGCGCTCACGAACACGGATTTGGTGAAAGCCGTCGCGGACGCTAGGTTTCGCGAGGATCTGTTCTTCCGTTTGAATGTCCTCGCCATCGTTGTGCCGCCGTTGCGCGAACGCCACGCAGATATCCTGCCCCTGGCGGCATATTTTTTGAGCCGCCTCGGCACAGTCCACGGTCACCCGGAAGCGCGCCTCGATCCCGGGGCCGCACATCTCCTTCAGAGCTACTCTTGGCCGGGAAACGTCCGCGAGCTCAAGAACGCAATCGAGCATGCGCTGGTTTTCGCAAAGGATTCCCTGCTGTGCCCCGAAAACTTTCCCGGGATCCTGCAAGCAGCGAGTCAGACGGACGGCGCCGTAAGAGCCCTGCGGTCGCTCGAGGACATTGAGAAAGAGGCGATTCAGGCGACGCTCGAAGCCACGCATTTCAAGATTGGCCGCAGCGCCGAGATTCTCGGGATCAGCCGGAAGACGCTTCTCGAGAAGCGCAAGAAGTACGGGTTGATTTGAAGCCCTTCTCCGGCTCTGCTGGAGCAGTTTGTAGCTCGGGTCTTCAGACCCGAGGGTTTTTGGGCAAGAAAGCCTCACCTCTGAAGAGGTGAGCTACAAACCCACACGAGGTAATGAGAATCCGATTGCTGATGCTCGGGAAAACGCGGCGGGCGGAGGTGCGCTCTCTGCTCGATGATTATCTGCAGCGCATCCGGCATTACGCTGAAATCGAAACAGTAGATTTGCGCGATGGCAGCTCTGTCACACTCCGAAAACAGAAATTCGAGGCGGGTGCGACGGTGGCCCTCCTCGACGCGGCTGGCAGGCAATTCACTTCCCAGCAATTCGCTCGCTGGCTCGGTGAGCTGCGCGATCGCGGGACACGCGAGCTCGTGTTCCTGTGTGGCGATGCCGAAGGTTTCCCGAAGGAGTTCCGAGAAATATCGCGCGCGAAGATTTCACTCTCGACGTTGACGATGCCCCACGAATTCGCTCGCGTCGTTCTCGTCGAGCAAATTTATCGCGCATTTACAATTCTGGCTGGCCACCCCTATCCTAAATAAGCAATCTGTTGTAAAAGGTTCTCCCAATGTCCGTAAAGATCACACACGATTCCACCGCGCCGACGGCCTCCCTCGAGCTCATGATTGCCAAGCCGCTGCCCGACTATGACCTCGAAAAAGTCGAGGCTTCCATCCCGCGCGAGATAGATCCTATCCTCGCGTCTCAGGGTTTCAAGGACCTTCTCGATGAGGCTCGCAGCGTCCTCGACCGCGAATTGGCGGCAAGCGGTCTCGAAATCGCCCAGCTTACGGGCGCCATTTGTCACGACCACAACATTCATCGCCCTGGGATCTGGGTGGTGCTTCGCGAAAGCCATGTTTCTGCCGGACAGGCCATGTCCGCAGCCGCCCGAGCAAGAGTTGCGTCGATTGCAGAAACCCTTCGGACGAACCTCGGAATGTCATGAGCGGATCGCAGCTCCGGTCCCGGCCGGCGCCGCCAATGGAGTCATGCACTCTTGACGTTTGCGTTCGTCGCGCTCACTATTTTGCACGTTCTCCTGACTGCTGCGTTCAGTGCTTGAAACCTGTTTGCTGAGTGCTGAAAGCTGATCGCTCTCATGCCCGAAGGAAAAGGATTGCTGATCGTCTACACCGGGCCCGGAAAGGGCAAGACGACTTGCGCCCTGGGGACAGCCTTCCGCGCCGTCGGCCAGGGACTCCGGGTGCTGATGGTGCAGTTCATCAAGGGTTCGTGGCATTATGGCGAACTGGACGCCGCGAAGATGCTGGGAGATGATAAGTTCGAGATCCGGCCAATGGGCCGGGGATTCGTAAAGGTCGGCGGCGCGGAGACCGACCCGGAAGATATCCGGCTCTGCGAGGAAGCTTGGGAATTCGGCCGCCGGCAGATCTACGGTGAAAAGTACGATCTGGTGGTGCTCGACGAGATCAATTATGTGATCAGCTACAAGATGCTCGATCCCGAAGGGGTCGTCGATTCGCTGGCGAAGCGCCCCGAGCGAGTCCATGTGATCTGCACCGGGCGCAACGCGCATCCGAAGCTGGTGGAGCTGGCCGATCTGGTCACGGAGATGCGCGAAATCAAGCATCCGTATACGAAAGGCATCCTCGCGCAGCGTGGAATCGACTACTGAGCAGGAGATAGCTTGTAGGTTCGAGGTCTTCGCTGTTCGCTGTCAGCTTTCGAGTATCAGCTTTCGACGGAGGTTTTCCAGCTTCCGGCCTCCAGTCTCGAGTCTCTAGAAATGGCCTGGTTTAAACGCGAGAAAAAGCCGATTGAGAACCCGACGCCGGTGGACGAGCGCCGCGTCCGCACCGAAGGCTTGTGGACGAAGTGCGACGCTTGCCGCGCCATCATCTGGAAAAAGGATCTCGAGGCGAATTGGCAGGTTTGCCCAAAATGCAATTTTCATTTCCGGCTGTCGGCAAAGCGGCGGCTCGATTTGCTTCTCGATGACAGCCAGTGGACGGAGCACGATTCCGACCTGGCATCGAGCGATCCACTTGATTTCGTCGATACCAAGCCCTACGCGCAACGCCTGCGCGATGCGCGCCACAAACTTCACATGAATGACGCCATCATCGCCGCCGAGGGGCGCCTCGAGGGCCGTCTGGTGATCTGCTGCTCCATGGAATTCGGATTCATCGGCGGATCGATGGGGGCGGTGGTCGGCGAGAAGGTGACGCGCGCGGTCGAAATGTCGCTCGAAAAGAAGCAGCCGCTGATCATCGTTTCCTGTTCCGGTGGAGCGCGCATGATGGAGGGTGTCGTCAGCTTGATGCAACTCGCGAAAGCCTCGGCGGCGCTGGCGCGGCTCGACGAAGCTCGCGTTCCTTACATTTCCGTGCTCACCGATCCCACCACCGGCGGAGTCACCGCGAGTTACGCGATGCTGGGAGATTTGAACATCGCTGAGCCGGGGGCGCTGATCGGTTTTGCCGGACCTCGCGTCATCGAGCAGACCATCCGCGAAAAGCTCCCGGAGGGTTTTCAAACCTCCGAATTCCTCCTCGAGCACGGCTTCCTCGATGCCGTCGTGCCGCGAACCGAGTTGAAGCGCTACATCGCGCGCTCCCTCGCTTTTTTACAGGGTTGAAATGAACTACGAACAGGCGGTCGGGCGTCTGCTGGCGCTCGGGAGGGAGCTGGCGGCGCCTCAACAGGCTCGCGTCCAGAAATTCGACCTCGAAAACATTCGGACCCTCTCCGACGGCCTGGGCAACCCCCACCTCGCACGGCCATGCGCGCACATTGCCGGCACAAACGGCAAGGGATCGACCGCGGCGATGCTCGATTCGATTCTGCGCGCCGCCGGACTGCGCACCGGGCTTTACACTTCGCCGCACCTCGAGCGCATCAACGAGCGCATCCGCATCAATGGCGAGCCGATCGCCGATGCCGACTTCGCTGCGGCATACGAGCGAGTCCAGGCTGTGATCGAGGCAGGGCTGGCCTCGGGAAAACTGCGGGCTCACCCGACCTACTTCGAATGTTTGACGGCGATGGCCTACGACGTCTTCGCGCGCAATCCGCTCGATTTTGCGGTCTATGAAGTCGGGATGGGCGGGCGCCTCGACGCCACCAATATCGTCGAGCCCGAAGTCGCCATCCTCACGCAAATTGATTTCGACCATGAAAACTTCCTCGGACATTCACTCGAACAGATTGCCGCTGAAAAGGCAGGCATCATCAAGCCTGGGAGTTGGGTGGTCAGCTCCGCGGAGCGTCCGGAAGCTCGCGCCGTAATCGCCAGGCGATGCCAGCAGCAGGGCGCGCGCCTCGTCGAAGTAGATTCAGCGTGGCACATCGAGAGCCTGCATGTAGAACATGGGTGCTGCCGAGCAACAGCAGTTCCGAACGGCTCGCACGAGAAGATCGAGCTAAATCTGCCACTTCCCGGCCGCTTCCAGCTGCGCAACGCTCTTGCGGCTGCAACTGCCGCGCGCTTGCTCGCCGAGAAAGGCTTTCCAGTCGGCAATGAAGCGACCGAGCGGGGAATCGCCATGGTTCGCTGGCCCGGCCGGCTCGAACGGCTCGCCGAGCATCCCGCCGTTTTTCTCGACGGCACGCACAACCCGGCTGGCGCTCGCGAACTCCTGGAATTCTGGGAAGAAAATTTTCCCGGCTCGGCGATCATTCTCGTTTACGGCGCGATGCGCGATAAAGCCGTCGATGAGATTGCCGGGCTGCTTTTTCCGCGCGCGGAAATGGTCGTGATTACAGAGCCGCGCCAGCCGCGTGCCATTTCGGCTCGCCTGTTGGCGGAGATGGCAGGCCACCTGGCAAGAAAATTTGTCGTAGTAAGCGACCCCGTGGAGGCCCTCCGGTACGCACTCGAAATCGCTCAGCCGGAAGACGCGATTTTTGCAACGGGTTCTCTCTATTTGGTAGGTGACCTGCGCGGCCAGGGGGCCAAATTGGCTCAGGCGGCGGCTCCAACGGTGCGTGTTGCGGGCACAAGTTCCTTCCATCCTTAGTATTGAAATCCCGGAATTCGTATGAAACTTCTGTAAGAATTCAAAATTACTTTCATTAACAACCGCGTTTACCTGGCAAATTTGCCCGCAGATCGTTTCAATTTCGCGACCAGCGTCCCGCCTTCGGACAGTGAACTCATCAGCTCCCGCTTACGGAATCCAGTATGAACACCTTCCTGAACCGATTTAGCAACCAGGGCAACAAAAATCCATGTTCTGGATTCAGAAGGTTGGTATCTAAACTGTCCCCATGTGCGTCTAACGGATTTAAGGATTGGAGGGGTGATGACGCGCGAAGAACGAAGGCAAAAACTGGAATCTTTCGGTCGCGCGCCGGCAGTTCTCACCGCCGCCCTGCGCCAGTATCCGAGGAAGATGTGGCTCTATAAGCCGGCGCCCGATCGCTGGAGCATCCACGAAATCATTTTGCATCTCGCCGACAGCGAAGCGAACTCTTACATCCGCTGCCGCCGCATGATTGCCGAGCCCGGCTCGCCTGTGCTGAGTTACGATCCCGCCGTGTGGGCGGGCACGCTCGGCTATTTCCATCAGAGCACGAAAGAGGCGATTGAAATCATCCGCCGGCTGCGACGCATGACCTATGCCCTCCTGAAAGCTGTGCCTGAGACGGTATGGAGCCACACTGTCGATCATCCGCGGGATGGCAAGCTCAGCCTCGAAAAGTGGCTCGAGATCCAGGAGCGCCACATTCCTCACCACATCGCGCAGATGAAACTGAATTACGAAGCCTGGCTCAAATTGCACCCCCCGAGAAAGTCTCCTTCGACTTCCTCCCGCAGTCGAGTTTCAACCGGGCAGCCGCTTATGGCTCAGCCGGCAGGCGCGTGATTTCGAACCTTCTCATTTTCCCTCCAGGGCAATCCCACTGAGGCCGGCGTACCGGCCTGATAGCCTTTTGCGCCTGGCTGGGGCATCGTTGCTTTATAGGGAGCCCATCCATGGCTCGGGTTGCCGGGGTCTAAGAGCGATGGTACGATGCTTGTTTCGATGACCAAGGAAGCCCATGAGAGTGATCACGCACCCGGTTGCGATGTGGAGCCTCAAATCCGGGTGGGCGTCCCGTATCGTTCTGTAGACGAAGAAGTTAAGGGTGATCGGGAAAAGTACGAGAAATACCTTCAAGCCATCGAGTTGGCCGGCGGCAAGCCGGTCGAAATCTCTCTTCGACTCTCGCCGGCCCAACTAAGCGCGAAGCTAACGACGCTGGATGCGGTCGTCTTGACCGGCAGCCGGGCCGACGTGAACCCGGAGCTTTATGGCGCGAGACGGCACTCCAAGAGCGCTGCCGCCGACCCGGACCGAGAGCGCACGGATTTTGCCCTTCTCGAACACGCTTTCGGCACACACACCCCAGTCCTCGCGATCTGTTACGGCATCCAATCGTTGAATGTTTTTCTTGGCGGAACGCTGATCCAGGATATTGACGCTGAGTTGGGCTCGGCCATCCAGCACGAGTGGACGAACCGCGAGGCTGGGGCGCCTGAGCCATTCCATTCGGCACGTTTCGAGCCGGGCTCGCGGCTGGCGCAGCTAGCGGGTGCGACGCAACCGGAAGTGAACAGTTCGCACCATCAAGGCCTGCGCGACCTGGGACGCAGCCTCCGGGTCGTGGCGTGCGCGCCCGATGGCGTGGTCGAGGCGGTCGAGTGGACCGGCGACGCGGATTGGATCACCGGCGTACAGTGGCATCCCGAGCGGATGATCGGCGCGGATTCGCTCGCGCGCTCTTTATTCCGCGAGCTCCTCGGCGTCGCTCGCGGGGCGCATGCCCGTGCCTGAATGGATCGGCACGACACAGGTTTTACGGTTTTGGGCTACCTGCTCTGACAAAGTTTTCTTCCTTTCAGCCTTTAACTTATAGGTCTCGGACATCCTTGGGGGGTTCATGATTTCGCTGGCAGGCAAGGCAGCGCTCATTACTGGCGGGTCGCGTGGAATCGGCGCTGCCGCGGTGAAGATGTTTGCGCAAGCCGGCGCCGACGTCATATTCAATTATTACCGCAGCCGGGAAGCAGCAGCGCAGGTCGAGCAAGAATCGCGCAAGCACGGCACCCGCGTGGAATCGCTGAAGGCTGATCTCGGCCGGGTGGCGGATGCTAAGAAGCTGGTCGCTTTCGCCAAGGATCGTCTCGGCCGGTTGGACATCCTGGTCGCCAACGCGGGAATCTGGAATGTGCAAGACACGCCGATCGAAAAGCTCAGCGAGCGCGACTGGCACGAAATGATCCGCGTCAATCTCGATAGCGTTTACGCGGTGATTCACTACGCTGCGCCCATCATGATCGCGCAGAAAAGCGGCCGTATTATTGCCGTCAGCTCGACGGCCGGACAGCGCGGCGAGGCGTTCCATACGCATTACGGCGCCGCGAAAGGCGCCATTATCAGCTTCGTGAAGGGCCTCTCCACGGAAATGGCGCGCCACAATATCCTCGTGAATTGCGTCGCCCCCGGCTGGGTGGATACGGATATGTCCAAGCCCGTGCTCGACACGAAGGCGGGGTGGAAATTCGCCACACGGGTGATTCCTCTCGGCAGGGTTGCCACCGCCGAGGAAGTTGCGGGCCCGATCCTGTTTCTTGCTTCCGACCTGGCAACTTTTATGACCGGAGAAGTCGTCAATGTAAATGGAGGTTCGGTGCTGTGCGGATAACGCGATATGCCCCTTTGGTAGTCCTGCTTCTGGCGGGCAGTTTCCTCACGCCGATGCGAACGGCTCGAGCGCAAGATACGGCCGTCATGATGCCGGAGCAGAGCGCTGCGAAGGCGAAACAAATTCTTCAGCAGGCGGTGGAAGCGATGGGCGGCGGCGCGTATCTCAACGTGAAAGACATCACCTGCACCGGAAGGCTGAGCCAGTTCGGTCATTCGGGCGAACTGAACGGCTTCGAAAAGTTCATCGATTACAACAAGCCGCCGGACAAGGACCGCACCGAAAATCTTCCCAAGCGCAATCTGATTGAGGTCTTCAACGGCAAAGAGGGCTGGATTCTCGATCGCGGTGGGGTGCAGGAGGCGCCGGAGGATTCTATCGGGCAATTCCAGGAAGACCAGAAAAAAGATATCGACAACACCCTCCGGCACCGTATTCACGAGCCCGACATGGTTTTCCGTTATTCCGGCCCTGACATCGTTGACTTGAAGGAGGTGGATTGGATCGAGCTGGTGGACAGCGAGGACCGCACAATGCGCATCGCCGTCACCCAATCAACGCACTTGCCGATCCGCAAGGTCGTCGTCACCCGCGATCCCAACACGCGCCTGCGCAGCGAAGAGATCGAATACTACTCGAACTACCATCCTGTTGACGGTGTGATGACGCCTTTCCAGATCACCCGCGAGCGCAACAACCTGAAGGTTTATCAAGTCTTCTTCGACACCTGCAAATACAACACCGCCATCGCCGATTCGCTTTTCACCAAGCAGTCCCTCGATGAGCGCTGGTCCCAAGTCGGCAAAAAAGAAATCAAAAAGAGAGCGAAGCAGGAAGAGAAAGATAAGGCCGAGAAGGACAAAGACTGATCACAATACGTATCTTCCGCGCGTCCGGCGCTCCCGTTGTTTCCTAAGTTTCTCTGTGCCTCCGTGACTCTGTGGCTGATTCCGTAGGTGCGCGCTATAATCGCTTGATGCGACGAACGCAGAAGACGCAACCGATGCACGCCACAACGGTGTTGTGCGTCCGGCGCGACAGCAAAGTCGTGCTGGCTGCCGACGGCCAGGTGACGATGGGGGAAGGCGTCGTCAAGCACAACGCCAAGAAGGTCCGCCGGCTGTTCAATGACAAAATTCTGGCCGGCTTCGCGGGAAGCACCGCCGATGCCCTCTCGCTTTTCACCCGTTTCGAAAACAAACTCCAGGAATTTCACGGCAATCTGCCCCGCGCCGCCGTCGAGCTGGCCAAGGAATGGCGCACTGACCGGTCGCTGCGTCACCTGGAAGCGCTGCTTCTGGTCGCGGACGCGAAGTCCACCTTTCTTCTGTCTGGAAACGGCGACGTGATCGAGCCGGACGATGGCATCATCGCCATCGGTTCCGGCGGCCCCTACGCGCTCTCGGCGGCGCGCGCGCTCGCCAAGCACACCAAACTCGGGGCGAAGGATATCGCCCAGGAAGCCATGCGCATCGCCAGCGAAATTTGCATCTTCACCAATGAAAACTTCACAATGGAAGAGCTATGACCGGCAAACCGGAGAAGGATATGGTGATTTATCTTTCGGGAGAGTCGCAGGAGCCGGCGCCCGAGCCGCTGCCGTCGTTTGACGAGCTGACGCCGCGGGAAATCGTCGTCGAGCTCGACAAGTATATCGTCGGCCAAAACGCGGCGAAGCGGGCCGTGGCCGTGGCCCTCCGCAACCGCGTCCGCCGGCAGAAGCTCCAGCCCGAGCTCGCTGAGGAAATCCTCCCGAAGAACATTCTGATGATCGGTCCCACCGGCGTAGGCAAGACGGAAATCGCGCGGCGCTTGGCGCGGCTCGCCGGATGCCCGTTCGTGAAGGTCGAAGCCTCGAAGTACACCGAGGTGGGCTATGTGGGCCGCGACGTCGAGTCGATGGTCCGCGACCTCGTCGAAACCGCGATTGATATGGTCCGCGAAGAGAAGCTCGACGAAGTGGCCGAGCGCGCCGAGCAGGCCGCCGAAGAGCGCTTGCTCGATCTCCTGCTTCCTGCTTCGCCGCCGAGCACCAGCACCGACCCAGCCATGTCCGGACCCGGCGCCGAAGCCCAGCGCCGCGAGCAGATGCAGCGCACCCGCGACAAGCTCCGCGCGCAGTTGCGGGAAGGGAAGCTCGACCAGCGCTTGGTCGAAGTCGAGGTCCGCGAGCGCTCCATGCCCGCCTTCGAAATCGTCACCAATCAGGGCATCGAGGAGATGGACATCAACGTCAAGGACATGCTCTCCGGCTTCTTTGGCCAGCAGAAAAAGAAGCGCCGGATGACGGTGGCGGAGGCCTTCGATTACCTGATCCAGGAGGAGGAAAACCGCCTGGTCGATATGGACCAGGTGACGCGCATTGCCGTTGACCGCGTCGAGCAGATGGGAATCCTCTTCATCGATGAGATCGACAAAATCGCCGGCCGCGAGTCGGGCCACGGCCCCGATGTGTCCCGCGAGGGCGTGCAGCGAGATATTTTGCCGGTGGTCGAAGGCACGACGGTGAATACGCGCTACGGCATGGTCCGCACCGACCACATCCTGTTCATCGCCGCCGGCGCGTTCCATACGACGAAGCCTTCGGATCTCATCCCTGAGCTGCAGGGCCGCTTCCCCATTCGCGTCGAATTAAGCTCGCTGAGTGAAGCTGATTTTATTCGCATTCTCACCGAACCGAAGAACGCTCTCATCAAACAATATGTTGCGCTGCTCGACACCGAATCCCTGAAGCTGACGTTTACCGAGGACGCTGTCGCCTCGATTGCGCGCTTTGCCGCTCTCGTCAACGAGCAGACCGAGAATATCGGCGCCCGCCGCCTGCATACGATTCTGGAGAAAGTGCTCGAGGAAATTTCCTTCGATGCGCCGGAGCTGAAGAAGAAAAACGTGAAAATCGACGCGGCCTACGTGCAGAAGCAGCTCTCCAGCATCGTCAAGGACCAGGATCTCAGCCGCTACATCCTATAAAGGCAGAGGTTGGAGGTTGGAAATTAGAGGCAGAAAACTTCCTTCCACCGCTCCTCGAAATCGCTCACCTTTCATTCTCTATTTTTTCTTTTTGATCTTCTGGCTTTCCGCGCTGGGCGGCTGTGCCGCGCCGGGTGAGCCTTCTCCGCGGCGCGTGCCGGTTCCGGAGGCCGTTGCTGATCTCTCGGCTCAGCAGATGGGCGACGACATCATCTTGACCTTTACGCAGCCAAAGAACACGGTGACGCGTGAACCACTCCCATCGTCCCCGACGATTGAAATCTATCGAGGTTTCGTCATCGTTCCGGTAAGGAACAAGCCCACCGCAGGCGCACTGAAAACGCTTATCGCCACGATCCCACAACAGATGGTCGGCCACTACCTGGAAGGCGGCCGTGTCCGATATGTGGACTCCCTCAAGCCCGAGGAATTGGAGCAGTACTCAGGCGCGGGAGCTGTTTATTCGGTTCGTACCCGCGTGTCCAAGAAGAAAGAGTCTGCCGACTCGAACCTGGCAGCCGTGCGCGTCGCGCTCCCAGCCGAGCCGATGCAGGATCCGAGTGCGCAGGTGACTGACACTGCCATCTTGCTATCCTGGACCGCACCGCAGAAGACGACGGCAGGCACCCCCTTGACCACGCTGGCTGGCTACCACGTGTATCGAGGAGAAGCCGCACCAGGAGCATCCGCCGAGAACATTTCGCCCCAGAGCTTAGAGTCCCCGCTGGCGCTTTTGGAAGAGACGCAGACTTCTTCGTATCGGGATACTCAATTCGAGTTTAGCCACACGTACGTTTATTCCGTGCGGAGCATCGTGCGAATGGGGACAAATACAACCGAGTCGGCCGATTCGAAACTCCTCGTCGTCACGCCGAAAGACGTATTCCCACCTTCGGCCCCGCAGGGACTGGTTGTGGTCTATGTGCCCGCCGTCGCAGACGCGCCGGCGCACCTCGAGCTTTCCTGGCCCATTAGTCCAGAGCCGGATATAGCCGGTTACAACGTGTATCGCAGCGAGGAGGGCATTCCGCCCAAGCGCCTCAACCCTCAACTGTTGCTTACACCGGCGTTTCGTGATATGTCAGCGATGCCGGGCCGCCACTACACCTACAGTGTGACTGCCGTCGACCGTGCCGGGAACGAAAGCCCGGCAAGTTCCCCGGTTTCAGTTGGCTTCCCGGACGCAAATCAATAGGACCCAAACAAAACGTGATCCCTGCTCTTGAACCCGACCAGGACGAAGGAACCGCACCCCGCAGCCCGATTCTCTATACGGGCGTGTGGACCGGTGCGTTGCTCGTGGCCACACTGGGCGGTTCACTCTTTCTCGCGAACCGGGCTCCTTGGCTTGACCCGCATGCATTTCTGAGAAATGTAGTCTGCGCCGGTTTGATCGTCCTGATTATGACGATTCCAGTCGCGCGCTTCTATAGTTCCCCGATTTCCCTCTTTGTGTCCGGCACGCTGAGCTGGGCAATCCTCTCACTATCCTATTGGCTGGCCGGGATGTATTTCGAGAATCTGGAGAATCCGCTCGGCAAGACAACCTTTGAGCTGCTGATCCTGGGAGCGGTGATGTATGGCATCGCCGCAGTCGCCTGCTGGGTCGTCTCCCTGATCTTCGTCGCGCTTCACCCTCCGGTTGAGCCGGCCCATCGGCGAGTGTCCCAGCCGACTAGCCGCCTGCGATGAAGCTTTGCCGTTTCCAACCCTTGCTCCTCGGCAAGGGCCCCACCAAGCTCAGCGAGACACAGGTTCTCAACGTGGCGCCCTCCTACGGGATCATCGAAGGCGACCGGGTGCTCGAAATACAGGAGCCCTTTCATGGGAAGGAGCCTACGGGGCAAACCCGGGTGCTGGCGGAGGTAAAGTTGCTGCCGCCGTGTGCCCCCAGCAAGGTCGTGTGCGTCGGCCGCAACTACGTCGAACACGCCGCCGAGCTGGGTAATCCTGTTCCGAAAGAGCCTCTCATATTTCTAAAGCCGCCTTCTTCCGTGATCGGGCCGGACGAGCCCATCGCGCTTCCCAAGATTTCCAAGCGCGTGGACTACGAAGGCGAATTGGCGATCGTGATCGGAAAGAGATGCCGCCATTTGAGCCCGGACGATGATCCGAAGCGCTACATTCTGGGATACACCTGTCTCAACGACGTCACAGCCCGCGACTTGCAGAAAGCGGATGTCCAATTCACCCGCGCCAAGGGCTTCGACACGTTTTGCCCCCTCGGCCCGCTGATCGAGACGGACTTGAATCTGGCGGCCGCGACGCTTGAAACCCGGGTGAATGGGAAGAGGAAACAGTTTGGACACGTCAAGGAAATGATCTTTTCCGTCGATGTTATAATCCGATGGATAGTTCAGGTGATGACGCTTGAGCCCGGCGATGCGATCGCCACGGGCACACCTCCCGGCGTCGGGCCGCTGGCGGCCGGGGATGCGGTTGAAGTGATTGTGAGCGGCGTCGGAACGCTGCATAATCCGGTCGCCGCCCCGGATGACAGCGAAGGTTCATAGTTCTGAAAGCAGGTGGGGCCATGAAATTTTTCCTCGATACCGCGAATCTCGAAGAAATCCGCCAGGCGGCTTCACTGGGAGTCCTCGACGGCGTAACCACGAATCCAACCCTTGCCGCAAAGGAAAAGAAGCCCTTCCGCGAGCTCATCCTTGAAATCTGCGACATTTTGAAGGATGGCGTCGTGAACGCCGAAGTCGTCTCGACCGATACCGCCGGAATGCTGCGCGAGGCGCGCGAGGTCGTAAGCTGGCATCGCAACGTCGTCGCCAAGATTCCCATGACAACGGATGGCGTTCGAGCGCTCAGCGTTCTCGCGAAGGAGGGTGTCCGCGTCAACATCACCCTTGTCTTCTCGCCATCCCAGGCCTTGATCGTCGCCAAGGCGGGCGCCTATTTTGTCAGCCCATTCCTCGGCCGTCTCGATGATATTTCGCAGGACGGCCTCGCGCTGCTGCGTGAGATTCTCCAGATTTATCGCGCCTACGATTTCAGAACGGAAGTGCTGGCGGCGAGCCTGCGGCATCCGCTGCACGTGGTGGAAGCGGCCAAGATGGGGGCGCACATCGGCACGATGCCTTTCAAGGTTTTCGAGCAGCTCTTCAAACACCCGTTGACCGATCGCGGGCTCGAGTCGTTCCTGAAGGACTGGGAAAAGGCGCGGGAGGCGCTCGGCGAAATTGTCGAAGCGCCACACGAAGTTTCTGCGCGCCAGGGAAGGCGTTGAAGCAGATTCTTATCCAGCATTGGCGCGAACTCCTGCCGGCAGCCGCGGCAGCGGTCCTGGCTATCGGCGCGGCCTTTTACTGGCTTCGCCAGCGCCCCGAAGACTCCGTTGAGATTGAACGCCAGCGCCGTGTGTACCTGAATCGCGTCGGCCGAATCGTCGAAGGGCAGATCCTTGAAATCGTGGAGCACGCCCGCGAACCCCAGGCCGTCAAGAGTTCCCGGTTTTTCGGCAGCCGTAGCGCTGTCCACCGGCCGAATGGCGCTTTGAAGCTTCTCTACTACACTTATTCCATCTCCGGCGTCACCTATGAGACGGCTCAGGACATCACCGGGCTCGAAGAGCGAGCACTGCTGGGTCACGGCGTCGTCGGCCAGTCCGCCAGCGTGAAGTACGACCCTTCGAATCCCAGCAATTCCATCCTCCTCGCCGACGATTGGTCGGGCTTGCACTGAGCCTGGCCGGGCCGGCCGGGCTTACCTCATCGAACACATTCCTCCCGCTTGCCGCTCCTTCCTACCTGTGGCACGCTAGCCGGGCATTTGGTCGGGCGAAACAAATGGCCACAGAGAAAAAGCACAAGGACTTGCTCGCGGAGCTGCGCCGACGCACCGCTCAAGCCGAAGCAGGCGGCGGAGCCGAGCGCCGTGAGCGCGAGCACAAGGAAGGCAAGCTCAGCGCGCGGGAGCGGATCGAGCTGCTTTTGGATGAAGGCACCTTCGAGGAACTCGACAAATTCGTCACCCACCGCTGCAACGACTTTGGCATGGCGGAGCAGAGGCTCCCGGGCGACGGATTCATCACCGGCTACGGCCAGATCGAAAACCGCCTCGTTTACGTGTTCGCCCAGGATTTCACGGTGTTCGGCGGGTCGCTTTCGGAAGCAAACGCTTCGAAGATCACCAAAATCATGGACCTGGCGATGCGCGCCGGAGCGCCGGTGATCGGCTTGAATGACTCGGGCGGGGCGCGCATTCAGGAAGGAGTGATGTCGCTGGCGGGCTACGCCGACATCTTCCTGCGCAACACGCTCGCGAGCGGCGTGGTTCCGCAGATCAGCGCGATCATGGGCCCCTGCGCGGGCGGCGCTGTCTATTCCCCGGCCATCACCGATTTCATCTTCATGACGCGCGACACATCCTACATGTTCGTCACCGGCCCGGACGTCATCAAGACCGTGACGCACGAGGAGGTCACCAAGCACGAGCTCGGCGGCGCGATGACGCACAATGCCACGAGCGGCGTCGCCCACTTCATCGCTCGCGACGACGGGGAATGCCTGGCCATGATCCGCGAGCTTCTCGGCTTTCTCCCCTCCAACAATCTCGAAGACCCGCCCCGCCGCGACACCTCCGATCCCTGGGACCGCGCTCATGCCCCGCTGAATACGCTGGTGCCCGAAGATCCCATGCGGCCGTATGACATGAAGGATGTGATTCACGGGGTTGTTGACGACGGGAACTTCTTCGAGGTTCACGAACATTTCGCAAAGAACATCGTCGTAGGTTTTGCGCGGCTCGAGGGCCGGCCGGTTGGCATCGTGGCGAATCAGCCCGCATTTCTGGCGGGCGTCCTGGACATCAACGCCTCCGTAAAGGGCGCGCGCTTCGTCCGCTTCTGCGACGCGTTCAATATTCCACTCCTCACCTTTGAGGATGTCCCCGGTTTCCTGCCGGGCACGCAGCAGGAATTTGGCGGAATCATCAAACACGGCGCGAAGCTGCTGTTTGCGTTTGCGGAAGCCACCGTGCCAAAAATCACCGTCATCACGCGCAAAGCCTACGGCGGCGCGTATTGCGTCATGGCTTCGAAGCACATTCGCACGGACATCAATTATGCATGGCCCACGGCGGAGATCGCGGTGATGGGTCCCGACGGCGCCGTGAATATCGTGTACAAGCGCGAGATCGAGCGCGCTCCGGAAGCGGAGCGCGAAGCGTGGCGCAAGGAAAAGGTCGAAGAGTTCCGCGAGCGCTTTGCGAATCCCTACGTCGCCGCCGAGCGCGGCTACATCGATGCCATCATCGAGCCGTCCCAGACGCGCGCGAAGGTGATCACCGCGTTGCGCTCGCTCGAAAACAAGCGCGACGTCAACCCCAAGAAAAAGCACGGCAACATCCCGCTGTAGGAGTGGAAGCGAGCAGGTTGCAGGCAGTGTGACACTCGCGTAGAATGACTCGAATCGAAGGCTTGCGCGACTACTCCCCGGTAGCTCAACGGTAGAGCATTCGGCTGTTAACCGAAGGGTTGCTAGTTCGAATCTAGCCCGGGGAGCCATTCTTTCCTTTCAATTTCAATCGTTTGCAGAAACTGCAACTTCTTCGACCGTTGGAACACTTGGAACAACTTCGACCTTTTCGGCCTTCGGCAAATCGAACCCGAGTCCAATGTGCTTTGCGACTTCCGCACGGAATTTCGTGTCCTTTGCCATCTTGACGTACTTGTCGGTGACGGTGGATTTCACTACCTCGCCGTCACTCGACTTCGCGTGGCCCGTCCAATACTTAATGAGGGCGGTGGGCACGCTGGTCGATTCAAGATGCGTGACACGGAAGCGGCGGAAACCGTGGAATCCCTGCTTCTCGATTCCGAGTTCTTTGAGAATCGGATGCAGGGAGCTACGAAGAAAATTGGACTGGCGGAATGGCGCCCCGGCTCGAGTCTCGAAGATGAATCCTTCTTTGCGGTCGCCGATAAAATCACGGAGCATAGCTGCAACAGAAGGATGCAGGTCCACCTGACGGAAGGCGTTTGCCGTCTTTGGAGTCTGGACTCGACCTTCCCATACGGATTGTGCAACCGTGATTGTGTCGCCGTTGAAGTGCTTCACTTCGAGACCGAACAGTTCACCTGCTCGAAGCCCGCTAGCTGCGAACAGGGCGTATATGACACGTTCCTGCTTCTCAGCCCGGGCGATGATTTTGGTCACGTTCTCCCCGCTGAACGTCGGAGTGTGCTGATGTTGCTTATCCACGACCGGCATGTCAGCAAACTCGTAGTTCCACTTCCGCGGGTAAATTTCTTCGCCGTCTTCGCTCACGGCGGAGGCCATGACCATTGTCACCATCTGCACGATGTTGCGGATGCTCTTGGGGCTTAGGCCGCCTTCCGACAGGTGCGTGACTACCTTCTTGAGGGTGGAGTTGTTCACGTTCACTAGCGGTGTGTCCCCAATGAGTGGGTTCAGCCACTTATTGAGATGGCTTTCCCATCCGCGAATCGTTGCCAGTTTGATCGGCTTACGCTTGCGAGTCACGCACTGATGTAACCATTTCTTCGCTTGCTCGCAGAACGTTTGCCCCGTTTCGATTGCCACTACCTTGTTGAAGTGCTCTTCGCTGTTGGCTCCGAATGAGTTCACGATTTCGACCTTCCGGCGCTCGCGCTCCGGCTTGGTCAGAAGCTCCGGGCCCGATGCGGGGCAGACTTTGACGTTCATCTGCTTCCGTTCGTGCTGTCCCGGAACATCAATTCGGAATCTCACTCGGTACCAACCACGTTGCTTGACGATCGTTCCTACCTGACCTGAACGGCGGCTCATGCTTTTTTTGCCTTTCCGCCGTCCTTCCAACTGCACACCCATCTTCGCAAAATGAGTGCTTGGTTGGAATAGCTCTTCTGTGCTTTCGTGGGAAACGCTTGATATTACATGACTTATCAAGGACAGGTGACTCAGTTCTTGGTGTGTCTCGGTCATGATTTCACTCGTCGGGCGGTTAGTCCGCCTTATTCCTTTCCGTCGAATTTGGAAACTGTCTTGTCTCGGACTACGACTCGGCACCGCTTCAAACGCCGCGCCGCTGGCTGCTTTCACACCGATTGGTGCTGCGGAGGCACCGCATCCTGGGGTAATTCATCCCGAGGTACTTCCCGAGCGTGCCGCGTAGATTGGTTTGAATAATCGAGCGGGCGGAGCGCGGCGCGAACGGTTTCGCAGGCATGGCATTTGCATACCCCCTCACCGTTGCGCTCGCGTTGGAGATGCTTCGCCGCTTGAATAAAGATTGCCGGATAGGACCGCACTTCCAGCTTGATTTCGCTGGCGAGAACGACTTGAAGAATTTCATTGTTGACTGGCATTAGAATCATGACGCACCCTTTTCTTTGAATCCCCATCCTGTGGGATTTGCCGCCGGAATTTACTGC
>JBARRP010000239.1:0-5346 GCA_049644285.1 Candidatus Acidiferrales bacterium
ACCGCTGCAGCGACTTCCGCAGGCTGGCCAATTCGCTTCATCGGTACCTGGGCCACGATGGTCTTCGCGAATTCTTCCATCGCTTCCTTGGACAATCCACTGCGCTCAAAGCCTGCGGGTGTCTCGATTGGCCCGGGGCTAACCGCATTGACGCGAATTCCGCGACCCACCAATTCGGCCGCGAAGGATCTGGTGAACGAGCGCAGCGCCGCTTTGGTGGCGGCGTAAGCCGAGCCATTAACCAAGCCGATCTCGTTCGCCTGAGAAGTATTCAAAATGATGGAGGCGCCGTCGTTGAGGAACGGAATTGCTTTCTGGATCGTGAAATATACGCCCTTCGCGTTGATGTCGAACAACTCGTCGTACAGGCTTTCGCTGGTAGAGGCGAAGGGCATAAACTTATAAATGCCCGCATTGGCGAACAGTGCGTCGATCTTGCCGAGTTTCTGCGACACCGTCGCGAACAGCTTGTCCAGGTCGGCAGACTTGGCGACATCCGCCTGCACCGCCAGAACATCCTTGCCGATGGCCTTGACGGCTTCGTCTAGAGTCTTCTGGTTTCTGCCGGAAATCGCCACTTTTGCGCCCTCGTCATGCAGGCGCTGGGCGGTGGCGAGTCCGATTCCACTGTTGCCGCCGGTCACCAGCGCAACCTTACCTTCGAGTCTCTTCATGGTGTTATCTCCTGTCTTATGTGCGAGAAGCCGCCGAAGCTGGCCTTCGCGTTCCCAAGCAACTTCGATACTTAGATGAACATCTAAATTGGTGGTTGCATGTATTTTGCTGGTATTTAACGCGGAATCTGGCGCCTCTGGTGCCCGCCCGCGTAATTCGCTAGACTGGCAGGTTGGTGATGGAACGAGCTCAAGTCGAGAAAATCTCCAAAGCCCTCGCCGACGAAACCCGGCTGACGATCTTCGAGGCCATTTCTTCGTGTAAAGAGATGAACTGCGGTCAAATCGTGGCCATGCGGGGAGTTACGCCCGCGACCGTTTCTCACCATTTGAAGATTCTCGCCAACGCGGGTCTGATCGAGTCCCGCCGCCACGGGCAGTTCGTTCAGAATTGTGTGATTCCCGAGACGATCGACGAGTACACGCGCGCGCTGTCAAGCATGGCGCGCGGCCGGAAGCCTGCAAAAAAACGCTGACCTCAATAGTTCACTGCGTCGGATTTCGCGGAAACTTAAAGTAGGGAAGCCGGACGCCGTTGCGAGATTGGGGCGGCACGAATGACCGTGAGAACCTGTGGGCGATATGCGACGACTGCAAGGCGGGAAAGAAGGCGTACTTTTCATCTCTCAATGTGTCCCCGGAAATCATGAGGAGGGTCAGTGCTCACGAAAGTGTCCACGTCCGCATAGGAGAATTACTGAAGGCTGTTGGTATTGGAAACCGCACCACATCCAACGAGTTGAAGGTGGCCGCTGGTGGTTGCGGCGGATGCGGGCAAAGGTGCATATGGACGGGCCGACGGAGCAGCGCTCTATTCTGCAAACCAGCGTCTGAGGAAGGCTTGGAAACCCTGCTTGTCGAGCTGGTCCTTGACCGTGACGGTGGAGTGCGCATCACTGTAAGGTCCGACGGCCACGCGGTAGAGCCCGCCGCGCCTGAACACAAACACGGGCAGACTCCTCTGGCGCAAAGCGTCCGCTAGCTTGCGTGCGTTCTCTTCCTGCCTCATCGCCCCTACCTGAAGCACGAAGCCGGGAATGTTCAAGGAACGCGTGGCAGGGCGAGAGGGGGTCGTTGTAGGAGACGGATTCGACGGACTTACAGGTGCCGCTGAGCTTTTGACGGGAGCTTGCGGCACTTTCGCCACAGCCGTGAACACTGTGCCCGGCTGTTTATCCCTCACCGCGCCGAAGTAATATCCTAGGAAAACAGCGGACGAAGACAGGAGCACTCCAGCAACCAAGACCCCGATCAGATAGGGTGATTGGCCATCGCGGCGAAGCGCTTTGTTGGGCCTTACAACCAACTCCTCTGGTCCGGATTGAGGGGCTAGGCCCGGCAGGACTTGCCTGAACTCCAACTGGCTGCCCCGTTCATCTGTTGTTGAAGGCGCCAAAACCGGTTCCGCAGCGTCGCCTCGATCGCAGTCAGGCCGGTCGGTTTGACTCTGATGGATATCCAGTCCTTCAGCTGATGCCCCGCCAGCGTTGGTTAAATCCACAAAGCGCGCCCCAGTTCTTGCCCTCGCACCTGCTCCGGGCTCCTGTACGCCGGCGTGCGAAGGATTCTTCCTTGAACCAATCGCCTGTCCCGAGCAGCCTGGTTAGGTGGCGTTCAGGTTCGCGACTGCGTTCGCGAACACGCCGTTGATCGCAGTCGCGAGCGTGCTCAGCGAGCCGATCGCCGCAAGGACGAGCAGGACCAACAGAAGAGCATATTCCGTTAAGTCTTGACCTTCCTCCTCTTGCCAGAGCCTTTTCATGAGCTGCTTCATGTCAGTACCTCTGGGAGTACGCTTAGCAATTGCCTTACCATGGGACTGATTCCCTACAATCCACAACTGCAAGTGTTTCAATCAGTCGGAGGGAGTATTCTCAGCCGTCCTAGACTTAGTTGGTGCCAATCTACAGACAATTGAACATATGTGGAAGCGAGTTTCTCCTCTAACGCGGCCTACGAAACGGCCCGCACCGGCGGGCAAGTCAGCGCACACCAAAGCCTCTCAGGAAGTTCTTCCCGCGTGACGAACTGGCCTGGTTGCTCCAACAAGATCCATTGCCCCTTTTTCTGGCGCCAACCCTCGAGCCGTCTGCAATTTAGTAGCTCATCCGGAGTTCATCAATAGCTCATGCCCGGTGCATTGCTGTTTGTAGGCGGCGGCGCGAGAGTGTGCTTGACAGGCGGACCGAATTGCGGCCACCGCCAGAACAAATGAGAAGAAAAAGGAGGATCCAATGAAAAAGCAAGCTTTTGAACTGGCAGTCGGGCTACTGGTCTCCATGGGTGCCGCAAGCGTGTGCTACGCGCAACAGCCCACGCTGGCGGGGGACATTCCATTTGCGTTTCAGGTCGGGGACAAAACCCTGCCGGCGGGAGAATATCGAGTTGAGTCTATGTCAACCGGAAGTAGAGATGTACAGTTGATCCGCCAAACGGACGGAAGCGCGTTGACGGTGGTGTTGACGATGGCGGTCGACTCGAAGGACGGGAATTCCCAACCCGAGCTCATCTTCAATCACTACGGAAACAGCTACTTCCTCTCCCAGATCTGGATGGGAGCGGAGCGGGGTCGGCAACTGTCCAAGTCGAAGCGAGAGAAAGAGGCGGCGCGCGGTGAAGTAAGGACTGAAGTTGCTCTGCTAGCCGATCTTTCGCAATAACGGGACATGCGAGGTGTTAACCTCTTGCTTTTTCAACAACTGCGTCCCGAAGGTCTCCACTACAAGCGGAGCGCTTCTGCCGGGAACTCCGTGGATTTGGCCTTGAGTCTGGGTGGGGGTTGAGCGGGCAAGGCCAGCTTCAACCGATGCAGTAGGAGCTGTTGCTCAGGCTCCGGCTGAGTATAGCGCGGCATCACCAGCCACCGTCCGTCGGTGGTCGGGAAGCAAACGTCGAGCATTTGGATAGTGGCCAGCTGTTCCAGCACAGCCTGGGGTGTCAGGCCTGGAGCTAGAGCTGTGAGGCGTTGCTTCAGCGTGACGGTCAAACAATAAGCCAGGAAGGCCACCAGGATGTGCGCTTCCACGCGCTGCTCCAGTTGGTGATAGATCGGACGGATGCCTAACTCGCTCTTGAGCGCCTTGAAGGCGGCTTCGATCTGTGTCAGTTGCACGTAGCGCTCCCACAACACGGCGGGATCTTCTCCCACCAAGTTGGAGCGCAGCAGGTAATGTCCATCGCGCAATTCAGCCTGCCGCAATTTTTCTTTGTCCAGGGTGAACGTGAACGTCTGGCGAGTCACCTCTTCGCCCACTGGTGGCAGATGGATGCGCACGAAGCGGAAGGCTTGGCCAGCGTCCTTCTTAGCAGCACCGATGCGCATCAGCAACCGATCGCGAGCCGGGCAGCTGTGCCGCATGGCGCGCAACTTACGCAACAGCCGCGCCAGTCTCCGACGCCGCATGGCCCTCTCTTTAGCTCGTCGCCCTTCGCTCTTGGCCAGCACATACAGCTCCCCTTGTTCCGTGAACAGTTTCACTTCCACCGCCTCGCGCACTCTCTGCCAGGGTAATTCCAGCCACTTCTTCTCATACTGCTGGATCTTGCTCCGACGCGTTCCCACCAAGTAGAACACTTCTCGCTGCGGGTCGCGCATCTCCGCCAACACTTCCTCGGTAGGAATCCCGCGGTCCATCACCCACACCCTCCGCGCTCTTCCATACGTAGCTTCGATCTTCTCCAGAAAACCACGCAGCGTTGTGCGATCCGAAGTGTTGCCGTCCATCACCTCGTAGGCCAGCGGAAAGCCTTCCGGTGTGATCACCAGCGCGATCACCACCTGCAAACAATCGAACCGCTGGTCTCGGCTATACCCATAGCGCGCTTTGGGAATCTCTTCTCCCTGGCCCTCGATATACGTGCTCGTCAGGTCGTACAGCAGCACCTCAAACTGGGCCCTGAAAAGGTCTTGCCAGCGCTTTCGCAAGTGCACGAACAGCTGAGCTTTGTGCGCCAGAAGGCGATCCAAGCATCGATATAAGCGATCCTTCTCCGCCACCACAAAATCGGTCTCCAACAACTCCCCCATGGCGCTCCGGTCGAACCACTGTCGGTGCACGCGAAACTCACTGCCCGGATCAATCAGGCGATTCACCACCAGCAGTCGCAGCACCTTCTCCCAGGGAACCCACTCCCGCTTCGTCTCCGCTCCTAACTTCTCCTGCCAAAATCCTTCCAGCTCCAGCTCCCTCCACAACTCACATCCCAACCAGCAGCTCCCGAAAACTCGCGGACGGCGGAGCTCCATCTCCTGCAGTTTCACCTGGAGACCGTCCACGGCCTCCGCAGGAATCTCGCGATCCTCTGGAAACAGGCTTAAGGTGATCGAGCTCTGTCGCGCTTCATCGAAAACTTCCAAGCTCTTCTGCCAACCGGCTTCCTGGCTGTCATTGATCTCGCCCAGATACAACACCGTCCGCTGCACCACGCGTCCGGACCCCAAGCGTCGGCTCTCCACCACACTGAAATAGCGGTGCGTCTTGCCATCTTTCGATCGCCGGTTGGCCCGCAAATACATAACTTGGGCATCCTGCAAAAAATCTTGCGGCCTGTAAAGATGGTAGGTCTCCACTACAACGGCTCTGGGACCACCGGGAATGATCGCCAAGGAGTTACCTGGAATATGGCGTCGAATTTAGCGGAGAATAGCTCGCAAGTGCGAAGAATGGGCTAG
>JBARRP010000240.1:0-8600 GCA_049644285.1 Candidatus Acidiferrales bacterium
AAACACTGCGGCGCATCCGCCGGTTGCGGTCGCCACTCCAAGTGAAGTAAGGCGGCCAATGGTTGCGACAACTCAGGATTCCGTTCCGGGTCCATTTCGATCATCTTTCACGCAGGATTCAGGTTAATCCTTTTTGTCAAAGACCCGAGCACGGTTGATATCGAGAACTTGGTCGCGTCGAACCCCGGAGCGGTGCTCTCCGAGGGAACGCCGGTGTGGCTTGTGAAGCTGGCCTCCTCGTTCGACCTATTCTCAATCTGGACAATCCTTCTTCTGGCGCTGGGTTTTTCCGTGGCGCGTCCAAGAAAGCTGAGCTTTGGGCGCGCGTTGGGCCTCGTCGTTGTTCTCTGGGTCGCTTACGTCCTCGTGAAGGTCGGCTGGGCGGTGGTGTTCTCCTGATACACTCGCCGCGATGGCTTTTTATTTCGAGGTGTTGAAGACCGACCCCACAGGCGCGCGCCTCGGCCGGCTCACCACGCCGCATGGAGTCGTTGAAACGCCGGCGTTCATGCCGGTGGGCACTGCGGCGACTGTAAAGGGGTTGACGCAGCAGGCGCTCGAAGAGCTCGGCGTCCAGATCCTGCTAGCCAATACGTATCACCTGTATCTTCGGCCTGGGTACGAAGCCATCCGGGAAATGGGCGGACTGCACAGCTTCATGTCCTGGCCGGGGCCAATCCTCACCGATTCCGGCGGCTATCAGGTTTTCAGCCTGTCTGAGCTGCGCAAAGTGACCGCCGAGGGCGTGACTTTCCGTTCGCATCTCGATGGCTCCGAACACTTCCTTTCGCCGGAGAAGGCGCTCGAGGTGGAAATGGCACTCGGTGCGGACGTCATCATGGTTCTCGACGAATGCATCGAGGCTCCGGCGGAATTCGAGCGCGCTCGCGACGCTGCCGGTCGGACTCTTGACTGGGCGCGCCGGTCGCGAGAGTTCTTTGCTCGCGAGGGCGACGCGAGACGGCAAATGCTCTTCGGGATTGTGCAGGGCGGGACGCACGCTTCGCTGCGCCGCGAAAACGCGGATGCGCTCGTCGAGCTCGATTTCCCCGGCTATGCGATCGGCGGCTTGGCAGTAGGGGAGCCGCATTACCTAACCTGCGAGATGACGGGAGAAGCGGCTTCGCGATTGCCGGTCGACCGGCCACGATACCTCATGGGCGTCGGGATGCCGGAACAGGTCCCGGATTATGTGGCGCTGGGCGTGGACCTGATGGATTGCGTCTTGCCAACGCGCAGCGCGCGACATGGGTGCCTCTTCACATCACAGGGACGCCTGCTGATCAAGAATGCGCAGTATGCGAAAGACCCCCGGCCGGTGGATGAAGAGTGCGGTTGTGCCGTGTGCGCGCGCTATTCCCGCGCTTATCTGCGTCATTTGTATCTGGCAAACGAACTTCTCGGCGCCATCTTGAACTCCCACCACAACCTCCACTTTTACCTTGACATGATGGGGAAAATTCGGGAGGCTATCGCGTTTGGGAATCTCTCAAGATTCCGCTCCGACCTTCAGTCACGCCTTGAACGTAGGCATTCCTCAAGCAGGCGTTTAAAATGAGACGGGCCGGGGCAGCATCTATCGGGAGCGAGTTCCAAGACCTGTCCGCGGCGGCGGAAAAGGCGAGATGATCATCCCGGCCTTGTCATTTTCATGCGAAAGCCCGGCAGGAGTCTCCCTGCTGGCGCAGGCCCAGCCGAGCGGGTTGGTCACGTTCCTGCCGCTTGTCCTCATCATGGTGGTTTTCTATTTTCTTCTGATCCTTCCGGCGCAGCGCCGACAGAAGAAGACGGCGCAGATGCTGCAGGCGCTGAAAAACGGCGACAAGGTGATCACCAACGGCGGGATTTACGGAACGGTCGTGGGGTTGGATAATGATACGGTGCAACTCCGCATCGCCGATCAGGTGAAAATTAAGATGTCGCGAAGCGCCATTGTGGGACTCCAGCCCGAACAGCAGAAGGAGAGTTAGCTTCTCCGCATGAATCCGCAGCTCAAGTGGAAGTTCATTTTTATCCTGGGCGTCATTGTGATCTGCATTTATGGTCTGATGGGCCGGCCCGAATTTCCCACGTCCTGGGCGATGGTGAAGGACAATTTCGCCAACAATATCAAGCTCGGCCTCGATTTGAAAGGCGGAAGTCACTTGGTTCTCCAAGTGCAGGTGCAGGAAGCGATCGGGTTGCACTGCGATCAGACCATCGACCAACTGACGAAACAGCTCCACGAAAAGAATGTCGGCTTCGGCGAGATTCGCCGCGTGGACGACACGCACATTCTCGTTCGCGACCTTGCTCCAGCAACTTCCGGCACATTCCGCGATATCCTCAGCAGCCAGTTCCTCGACTGGAATATGGCGCCGGCGGCAGGCGAAACGAACGGATATTTGTTGACGATGAAACCTTCGGTTGTGGCTGATCTCCAGCGCCAGACGATGGACCAAGCCCTTGAAACCATCAGCCGGCGCATCAATGCCCTCGGACTTACCGAGCCGACCATCGCGTTCACTGGCCGCGCCGACAATGAAATCCTGGTACAGCTTCCTGGCGAAGGTGATCCCACTCGTGCCAAGGCTGTGATTCAAGCGGGTGGACAACTCCAGCTGCAACGTGTGGCCGACGATCGCACCTATGCCTCCGAGGTGGAGGCATTGGCGGCGCACGGCGGTGTTTTGCCTGCGGGGACGGAGCTTGTGCCCGGACGTGCAGAATCCACGGGCAGCCAGCCCGCCGGGCAAGTTTGGTATCTCCTCGATCGAACCCCGATCGTAACCGGCCAGGACCTGCGCAGCGCCAATCCAGGGCCGAGCGGCAATTATCCGGGGCAGTATGAAGTGCGTTTCAATCTGTCAACGGCTGCGGCTTCACGTTTTGGACCATTTACGGAGGCCAATATAGGCCGGCGAATGGCGATTGTTCTGGACCACCAGGTTTACTCGGCCCCCGTCATCAACGGCCGGATTGACGATTCGGGAGTGATCGAAGGCAATTTCACTCAGGAATCGGCGAATGATCTGGCGCTCGTTCTGCGCGCTGGAGCGCTGCCTGCGTCCATCAAATATTTGGAGGAGAGGACAGTGGGCCCATCGCTGGGGGCGGATTCGATTCGTGAGGGCGTGCGGGCATCGATTGGCAGCCTGATAGTCGTGATGATCTTCCTCGTGGTTTATTACCGGCTCAGTGGCATCAATGCCGTGGTTGCCCTCTTTCTCAATTTGGTGATCTTGGTTGCATTCATGGCAATGTCGGGTGCAGTGCTAACGCTGCCTGGAATTGCCGGCGTGATTCTGACGATCGGCATGGGCGTGGATTCAAACGTCCTGGTGTTCGAGCGGATTCGCGAGGAACTACGCAACGGCAAGGCCAATGCCTCGGCCGTGGGCCAGGGATTTGAGCGCGCGTTCCTCACCATTATCGACACGCACGTGACCACCGTGGTCTCGGCAATCTTTCTCTTCCTGTTCGGGACGGGGCCGGTGCGTGGATTTGCGGTAACCCTGGTGATCGGTTTGGTGGCAAACGTTTTCACTTCGATTTACGTTTCCCGGGCGATTTTTGACTGGCACCTGTCGCGAATGACCCGCCAGGCGGAGCTAAGCATTTAACATGGCCAGAGATACCGGAAATGCATTTGTTTGCCGGGTCTTGTGCAGAACCGGTCCAGGACCGGCCCCTAAACTGCTGCAAAAAGGGGAGCGAGAACCACGGGCCGCCTGGCCCTGGGGGAACTAACGGATGCCCTCCGGTGTCTAAAATAGTGGGGTAATTGCGGGAATGGAATTCTTCCACGGCGTCAATCTGGACTGGATGGGGAAGGCCAAGTACTTCGTTACCCTTTCCTTGGTTCTTCTGGCGGTCGGCTGGATTTCAGTTTTCCGCAATCACGGTTTGAGGTACGGGATCGACTTCCGCGGCGGCACTCTGGTCTATGTGCGTTTTTCAACGACGCCGCCGATCGATCAGATCCGCAAGGGCTTGGCTGAAGCCGGACTCGCCAACAGCACCATCCAGGGAATCAGCGACCTGTCGAACCCCAATTCCAGAAATGACGTGGTGATTGGCCTCGAACAGAAAGGGCAGGGAGACGAGGCGCTCGACGCTGGAAAGCAATCCATCATCAATGTGCTTCAAAAGACGTTCGGCACGGACGTTTCGGGCAGGAGCGATTTCAATTCGGTCACACCGTCGGCTTTGGCTGCCTATCTGACCCAGAAGGATCCGCTGAGGCTGGGAACGACCGCAGGCGATCGCTACACACAACTGGCGCAGCGTCTAACGGCTGCTCGAGACAGGGACGAAGGCGGAATCGTCACGAACTTCGATCAACTGAAGTCCGTTGAAGGCGCCACGCCAGCGGTGCTCGCGAGCCTGCGCGACGGCTACAGTCTGGGCAACTTCGCAATCCGCGATGTAGAGATCGTGGGCCCGAAAGTGGGGGCCCAGCTCCGCCGGCAGGCGGTGCTTGCTACCCTCTATGCGTTGGCGGGCATGTTGGTATATATTGCCTTCCGATTCGAGTGGGTGTACGGCGCGGCGGCGGTGATTGCGGTCTTCCACGACGTGCTGATCACACTCGGCTTCTTCTCGCTTTTTCACTATGAAATCACGCTCACGGTCATTGCGGCATTGCTCACGCTGGTCGGCTATTCGATGAACGACACGATCGTCATTTTCGACCGCGTCCGAGAGAACTTGCGGTTAATGCGCCGCGAGCCCTTCCCCGAGATTGTCAACCGGTCCATCAATCAGACCCTGTCGCGCACCATCCTCACGAGTGGACTCACGTTCTTGACCGTGCTGGTCCTGTATCTAATGGGAGGAGAGGTGCTGCGCAGTTTCTCTTTTGCCATGGTGGTGGGAGTTGTGGTAGGAACGTACTCCAGTTTTGGGATTGCGGCTCCCATCGTCGTGGTCTGGAATAAGTATCGTGGTCAGGGAGTCGCCGCCGGCGCTGGATCCGCAGCCGAGAAGCGCCTCGCGACAGCAGCAAGGAGGTAGCTAACTATGTTTGATGAACTTGTGGAATCCAGCGCGGTGAAAAAGAAAACGAATAAGAGTTGGGCAGTCATGCTCTCCGCAATCGTGCAGAGCTTGATCCTCGGCGTACTGATCTTGATCCCGCTGATTTACACCGAGGCGCTGCCGAAGCAGCTGCTGACCACCTTCTTGGTCGCTCCTGCTCCTCCACCGCCGCCCCCGCCGCCGGCCGCCGCAGTGCAAAAAATCGTGAAGCCGGTGGCGCGGCTGATCCAATCCGGTAAGATGATGGCGCCCACGGTCATTCCCAAGAAGGTCGAAATGCTTAAGGAAGAGGAGATGCCGCCGGATGTCGGCGGTGGCGTAGTCGGCGGTGTGGCCGGCGGGATTGCGGGCGGATCGGCCGGAGGCGTACTCGGCGGCATCATCGGCGGGACAAATATGCCGCCCCCGCCGAAGGCTGCGCCGCAGCGAATCCGCGTCGGAGGGAACGTTCAGCAGGCTGCAATTGTCCACCAAGTGCAGCCGGTGTATCCGCAGATTGCGAAGACCGCGCACATTCAGGGCACGGTGATTTTGCACGCCATCATTGCGAAGGACGGCACGGTGCAGGAACTTCAGTATGTCTCCGGGCCACCCCTGCTGATGCGGAACGCGATGGATGCGGTGAGGCAGTGGCGATATAAGCCGACGCTGCTGAACGGCGATCCGGTCGAAGTGGACACGACGATTTCGGTCATCTTTACGTTGGGCGGTTAAGAGAGGCGAGGCCGCCAGAATGGGGCCCGCGTTTCTTTTCTGAGGCAGGCCGGCAGGATCTCGCTGCCGTAAAGGAACGAATCGAGGAGGAGCGAACTTATGCTAGCGAATTTGACTTGGGCCAGCATTCTCATGTTTCAAGGCGGCGAGGTCGGTTGGGACCTGGTCAGCATGTGGCACACGATGGGAATCCCGGCCAAAATGGTCGTAATCATTCTGTTCGTCATGTCGGCGTGGTCGGTTGGGATCATGATTGACCGGGCGCTGATGTACAGCGCGGCGCGGAAGCAGTCCCGCGTTTTCGTGCAGCAAGTGGCCGGGGCGCTGAAAGATAACAAGCTCGACGAAGCCATTTCGATCGCCGAGCGCAACAAGAAGAGCCACATTGCCAAGGTGGTGGCGACGGGGCTTTCCGAGTTCCAGGCGGCTTCCGCGCAGGTTCCCGAAGAGGAAGTAATCGAGGCGGCCAAGCGCGGTTTGGAGCGCAGCGTCGCCATCGTCCACGCGGAAATGAAGCGCGGCCTTTCCGGCCTTGCGACGATTGGCTCGACGGCACCGTTCGTCGGGCTTTTCGGCACCGTGATGGGAATCATCAACGCGTTCAAAGGGATTTCGGCGCAGAAGGCGACCGGTCTGTCGGCGGTGGCCGGCGGCATCGCGGAGGCCCTCGTTACTACCGCGCTCGGCTTGCTCGTGGCCGTGCCGGCGGTGTGGACATTCAACTATTTCACCAATAAGGTTGAGGCGTTCGACGTGGAGATGGACAACTCTTCGATGGAGTTGATCAACTACTTCATCACCCGTCGAAGCGGAAAGAAGTAAGCCATGGGCTATAAACCATATGCCGGCGAGGTGATGGCGACGCCGAACGTCATCCCGATGGCCGACATTATGCTGGTATTGCTGATCATTTTCATGGTGGTCACGCCGATGTTACAGAAGGGCGTCTCGGTGGATATGGCCCGGGTGGTGAACCCGCAAGACCTGCCCGATGCCGACAAGGATGATGCGGTCTTGCTCGTGGTGTCGCGCGATGGCCACATTTACCTGGGCACCAGCCAGATCCAGCTCGCCGAAATCACCACGCGGGTGAAAGACCAAATCGCCAACCGCCTTGACAAGACTGTGTTCGTTCGCAGCGACGCGCGGGCCAAGTACGGTGATGTGGTGAAGGTAGTCGACGAGGTCCGGGCTGCCGGGGTGGATAACCTCGGCTTGCTGACCGAAAGGGTCGAGCAGCAACGCCGTACTCCGCCTCCTCCAGCGGCGCCGTCCGGCGGTCAATAGATAAGCCGCAACAAAGGAGTTGCTCAATGGGAATGGCAGTTGGCAGCAGGAAGGGCGTGATGGCGGACATGAACGTCGTGCCCTTGATTGATATTTTGCTGGTTTTGATCATCATTTTCATGGTGATCACACCGACCACGCCGAAGGGCCTGGAAACCCTCGTCCCGCAGCCCGCGCCTCCGAACCAGAAGGAAGATCCAGCCTTGCTGGCAAAGACCATCGTGGTTCAGGTGACGGCCAGCGGGAAGGTTCTGATTAATCAGGATGAGACCAACTGGGACCAATTGGGGCCGCGCCTGGAAGATATCTTCAAACAGCGCGCGGAAAAGGTGGCTTTCGTCAAGGGCGATGACACGGTGGATTTCATGGAAGTGGCTCGGGCCATCGACATTATGCGGGGCTCCGGCATCGAGAAGGTGGGCCTGATCACCGCCAAAGTGGAAGCGGGACAATAAGGTCCGTTCGGAGTCCCGGAGCGTCACACCCCGCCTCCCGCAGGCGGGATTCTCACCGGTCTGGTGTAGCGTGGGAAGAGCCGATGCAGCTTTAAGTCAAGGAGAATGGGGATGGAGCGCAAGTCCCGCAATCGTGTATCTCTCGTTCTGATAATCGCGGCGTTAGCCTTGGGGGTGGGGTGCGATCGGCTCAGGGCTCGCGACCTGCTCAACAAAGGGGTACAGGCTTATAAGTCCGGCCAGTTCGACCTGGCCATAGACGACTTCCAACGATCGAAATCCCTGGACCCGAGTCTGCTGAACGCGCGGCTGTATCTCGCCACCGCCTATTCCAGCCAGTACATCCCAGGAGCGCCGTCAGAAGAAAACGTCCGGCTGGGCGAGCACGCCATCCAGGAATTCAAGGAAGTTCTCGAGAAAGACCCGAACAACCTCTCTGCGATTGACGGGATCGGCGCCATCCTCTTCAACATGGGGGGAACGCCCTTCGATCCGAAGAAGTTCGATGAATCGAAGACCTACCACGAGCGGCACATCCAGTTGAAACCGGAAGACCCGGAACCTTATTACTGGATTGGCGTGATTGACTGGTCGCTGGCCTTTCGCGGCAATAAGGATCTGCGCGCCGATTACAACCAAAAGTCGAAAAAGCCTGTCAGGGATACAGATCCAATGCCCGCTGCCTTGGCGACGGAACTCTCCAGTAAGTTCGGCACGACCGTCGACGAAGGGATTACCAATCTCAAGAAGGCTATCGAGCTCCGCTCCGATTACGACGACGCGATGGCCTACCTCAATCTCCTCTACCGCCAGAAGGCGGATATGGAGACCACGACGGAGGCCAGGGATGCTGATATCAAAATGGCCGACGACCTAGTCGACAAGGTGAAGGCGATCAAGCAGAAGAAAATGGAGAACCCCACGCCCACCACGTAATGACATCTTGCAGAGTGTTTTAGCGTTTTTCGCCGGCTGGAGCGTGTGCCCCAGCCGGTTTTGCTTTGTGTGCCGAACATGTTCGATAGCTTGGAGGTGAAAGTCCTCTACCCAACCTGATGGAGGTGAAGGGTTAGCGAAGCGCAAGGGCGTCGACCGCGAGGCGAGGTCTGAAAGAAGCGCGGAGCA
>JBARRP010000241.1:0-17562 GCA_049644285.1 Candidatus Acidiferrales bacterium
GCCCTAAGCGCTTCGCCCTGCGGACTCCGCAGGACTTCGCTCCGGGCCAGGCCAACGATCAACAACCGAACAAAACAAAAAGGGGACACTTCTAATGAGGTAAGAAAGGGGACATTTCTAAAGAGCTTTGACAAAACCAAGAATTCCGCTTGACACGAGCGGGTGGCGGGCATATGGTTCGCGCAGAGAAAACGCTAAGATCGGAAATTCCCGCAAAGATTTTTCGTTCTCTCGAATTCGCTAGAAAACCGGCAACGGCGCAACCACGAGTATCTCGCCCTCATACGCCGGGCCGTATTCACAAAAAGGAGGCAGTCCATGCCCGCGTTCTCAGGCTCTTTCTCAGGAACCATCCGCACGCAAAGCGTTATCTCGGTCCCAGACCAGCCCGACCATTCGCTCAGTCTCGCTGAAGTCGCCGGCACGCAGAAAAGCGCCGACCCCAAGTGGAACAACTCCGCGATCAACTATTGGGCGACCACGGACGCCCTCGGCACTCGGGGTATCCAGCGAGGCTATTTCGTGAATGACCACGGATCGGCTGGCCTCGACCGCGGCACTTTCGAAGGAAATGTCTCGATCGTCGCGGGACAACCCGTCGTCGAGGGCAAGTGGCAATACACGGGCGGCGAGGGCAGTTTCGCCGGCATCACCGGCGGCGGCACATTCAAGACGAAGGTCACTTCGCCCACCACTCTCGAAGCCACGTGGGAGGGCGCCCACGAGCTAGCCGGAGCCCGGGCGAAGGCAGTTTGACCTTGAGCATTTGCTCTGATTGCTTGCCGCCTTGAGTATCCAATGCACACGCTGGCGCTAGAATTTCCCGCCAACGTTCTCGAAAAGCCCAACAAGTTCAAGTTAAGGAGATGGCTATGAAGAAAACCTGGATATGGTGCTTGCTCGCTCTGCTCTCGCTGGTCAGCGTCGGATGGTCGCAGACCGGTGGGGGCGCCGAAAAAGCTGTCGCGGCACTGGAACAACAGTGGCTTCAGGGGCAAAAAACAAATAATCCTGATCTAGTCGCTCCGCTGCTGGCCGACAAAATCGCGGTTACGGAGGCCGATGGGAAAGTCAACGACAAGGCCGGGACGGTTGCATCTTACAAAAAAACCAAATGGGATAGCGCAGAGTACACCGATGTGAAGGTAACGGTATTTGGCGATACGGCTATCGCGACCGGAGGCTTCAAGGGTAAGGGCATCGATGCGATGGGAAAGCCTTTCGATAATGATGAACGCTGGACCGACACCTGGGTGAAGATGGCCAGCGGTAAATGGCAGTGTGTCGCGAGTCATGCGTCACCAATAAAAATGTAAGCAACCGCACAACGCTCGATCGAAGTGGCCGCCCTCCCCTGTGACGGTCGCGTTGTGTGGCGCCAGTTCATCGGGATGGGTGCGGGTAACGTCCCGAATCGCCACAGCAGACTCCGCCACCAGCCTAATGGTGCATCTCGGCGTGCGACGGCTTTCCAAACGCTACGGTGATAGCCTCCAATTTGTCCCCGTTGGCCTTGGCGTGGATCACCACTCGGTCGCCTACCTTCAGGTCCTTCAGAGATGCCTCCGCGCCGCTTTTCAAGAACTTGGTTGACGCCACGACGGAAACGGTCGTTGTTTTCGGTTCTTTGGCGGCCGTTTGAACGGTGATTGAATCCGCAGAGATGGCCGTAACGGTGCCCATGACGTGTTGCTCGTTTCCATGAGCGAGGGTCAGCCCCACGAAGCCCCACAGCAAGAGGTTAAGCAGCAGAAAGCGTTTCATCATTTTCCTCCGGACTAGTGATGTGATTTCGACGGCGGTTCCTTCGGCTCTTCGCCGTTCAAGAACTCCTCTTCTTCCTTTTCCTCGCTGCGCTCCATTTCGCTCCTTGGGTTGAAGCGCTCCATGTCCTTGATTCCTTCCGGCGTGATCTTGGGCAGGTGGCGAATAAACAACACGAGCTTCCAACTGTCGGGATCGTTGTTTGGATCGCCCCATGCGGGCATTCCCGTCAGTCGAATGCCGTTGTGGATGATGTAGTACATCTCGCCGTCGGTCAGGTTCTGCGTTTCTGGAAGGCGCATGTCAGGCGCCTTAGGATACAGATTCCGGCCGATGGCTGTCTGGCCACTCCCATCGTTCCCATGACAGATCGAGCAGTGATCGGCGAAATGCTCCCTCGCCTCCGTCAACAGCGCTGGTGATGCGACGAAAGGATTCCTCGCCTTTTTTGCGGCGGCGGGGATGGAGAGATTTCGAGTGCCCCGCGCGACATACGTCTCGAGGGCGGAAGGATTGTCGCGCGCACCGAAGCCGCGCCGGACTAGAGACCACCCGAATAGCGTCAAAGCAAGCAGCAGGACCACACAGACCAGCGCGATCCTTCCCCGACTCACGGTTGGCTCCTCCCGAGTGTCGCCGGCTGTGTCATCGGCACATTGATCTCCCGCACCGGAAGGTCAACTTCGCCAGGCCGTGCAGGCGGCTCGAGTCCATCAGTCAGCAACAGTCCTTTGAGGGTGATGCCATGCACCCAGAGTCCTTCGAGTGCTGAGATGTAATCCGCGTGCAGTTGATAGAGCGTGTGCTCTGCTTTCAGCACCTGAGGGTAGGAAGCCGTCACGAGCCCGTATTTCTGAACGAGGAGTTCGTAGGCCTTTTGCGCGCGTGGCAGGAGTTGATCGCGGTATTGGTTCACCATGATCTCCGAATTGCGATACAGGTCGAGAACTCCAGCCGACCGCTCGCGCAGCACCAGCTCCACTCTCCTCGTTTCTGCCTGGGCGCGCTCGATGTCGTCGCGGGCCGCGTGCACGTTGCCCTGATTGTGGTTGAAGATGGGGATCTGCACGCCGACTTCGGCGAAGCCGATCAGTCCTACCGGCCGATTCGTGGGCTCGAGAAACTCGCCACTGTGCTGCATCCCGGCTCGCACCTCGATGTCGGGAATAGGCTCGCGCCGCGCCCGGCCCAGCACGGCCTCCGCTCGAGCTACTCGAGCCTGCGCGATTGCCACGGCGGGACTATCGTGAAGCAACACCTCAATCGCTCTCTGTTCGTCGAGCTCCGGCAAGTCTTTGTCGAGATAGCCGGCGGCTATTCCCGCCTCGAGATTCGGATTGCCCGTCACGGCGGCCAGGGCCCGCCACTCCTGCCGGAATGTGTTCTGCTGCGTCATCACGTCCATCTCGGCCTTTTGCTCGTCAACTTCCGCTTGCAAGACCTCGCTTTCATCGGCTTGGCCGATGTTTCGCAGTTCTCTCGCGGTCTTTACGGTCTCTGCGGCGATTCGGGCCAGATCCTTTCTCGTGTCCAGCATTTCCTGCGCGGTGAGAACTCGATAGTAGGCAAGCCGAACTCCGTTCAACACCCGGAGCTGCTGCTCCTGCGCTTCCATTTCAGAGATGCGCACTTCCTGCCCCACGATCTTGCGGTTGAGTCCCAGCTTGCCTCCCGTTACGAACGATTGGGAAACAAAAAATCCCTGCTCGCCGCCTCCGAACGATCCCCCGCGTATTTCTTCCCCTGCATAGCCGGCCTTGGGGTTGGGGTAGAGCCCCGACTGCTGCTGCCGGGCCTTGGCCGCGCGAATCTCGGCGTTCGCTTGAACCAGCGTCGGATTCTTTTCGAGCGCCATTTGTTCGAGGTCCTTGAGCTGGATCAGCCGCCCCGAGGGGTTTTCCTGTGCCCGCCCGAAGCGCGGAAGTTCCGGCCTTACGGTCGGCATTTTGTCCATTTCCATCCCTTCCATGCCTTGCTCTTCTCGCTCGGACGGAGGGGGTTGTTGCTGCTGCGAGCCCGCCTTTTGTGCCGCCGCAGATGGCGGGTGCAGCACGGCGCCGAAAATTGCTGCCAGCAGGATTCTACTCATCCCTTTTCGCATTTTTCTCTCCTGTTCGTGCCCGCGCTGCCATAACCTGGATGTGATGGTGTTCAGAGTCCGGACTGATCCCGCTTTCTCTCCGAGGCGCGCTGCTTCAAGGCCATGATTTCGTCATATTCTGCCGGAGGCAGTACGCGCACGAGCGACATCATGCCCATGAGCCCGGCGCTCCAGTTTGGCGGAAGCCCGTAGGTCTCTGGCTTCGCCACCGCCGCGTCCATGCCCATCTCCATAAAGGCGTCCTGTGGGAATCCGGGAACTGAATTGGCGTTGGGAGAAATCGGCGCGTGATGGACGTGCTCAACTCCGTTCGCTTCCGAAAAAGTTTCCATCTGGGTCATCGCCTGGGCATCATTCGTCGCCGCTGTCGTGATCATCCGCTCTGCGAGCAGGTCGGACATGCTGTTCATCATGTGGTGGGGCAGATGGCAGTGCAGCATCCAGTTGCCCGGATACTTGGCATCGAACTCGATGTCGCGCGCCTGAGCGACGCCCACGAGAACGGTGTTCTCCGGGCGCCAGGTGGATTCCGGCGCGCGGCCGGCTTCCGTCCCTGTCACCACAAACTGGTTGCCATGCAGGTGGATCGGGTGATGATCCATGCCCAGGTTGACGATGCGGATTCGAACACGGCTCCCGACTCGCGCCAGCAGCGGGGTCGTGGCCGGAGCGGAGACGCCGTTGAACGTCAGCCAATTGAACTCCATGTTCGCGGTATTCGGAACATTGTTGTCCGGCAAAATGGCCCATTCTTGCAAGACGATTCCGTAATCGTGGTCCACCTTCGGCTTGTAAGGCTTCTGGGGGTGCAAAATGAACAGGCCGATCATCCCCATCATTTCCTGCATGGCTCCGTGGGAGTGATAGAAATAGGTCCCCTCCTGATGGAGCGCGAATTCGTAGACCGACCGCCCGCCGGGGGGAATGGGTTTCTGGCTGATGTAAGGTAGCCCGTCCATCTCCATGGGAACTTCTAAACCGTGCCAATGGGTCGTCGTGGATTCCGGCAAGTGGTTGTCAAAGATGATGCGAACCCGGTCACCCTGATTGGCCTGAATCGTCGGGCCAGGACAACTTCCGTTGCAGCCCCACACTTCCATCATCTTGTATGGCGCCAGCCGGCGCTTCACCGGTTCCGCAATGAGGTTGAATACCTTCACTCCGTTTTCCATCTTGTACGGAAGATTCGATACGTCCGGCGTCTCGACGGGCAACGCGATCCCCAATGGTGCTGATTGCACAATCCCTTGTTCCGTCGCGCGTGTTTTGCTCTCAACTTCGGCAGAGCGCGTGCGTTCCATTCCTGGCGGGTCCTGCCTTGGTTGCGCCTGCTGGCCGGCCAAAGTGGCTCCGCCAGCGAGCAGGCCTCCACTCGTTGCTAAAACGCCTCGCAAAAACTCTCGACGTGAATTGGCCACCTTCGCATCTCCTTCCAATGAGCCTTTTTTGAGTGGCTCAAATTTCTTGCGCCCCTTGAATATTGCGCACCTCTTCAGAGGCGGGGGTTTTCGAACAACACAGGCAGCAGTTCCCGCCACCTGACACCAGGCGATCTACGAGAAAACGCCGTTCCACTATGTACTTGCAGGAAACGGATGGGCAAACACAATTCCCGCGGGCACACGCGCACTTAATTTGCAGGAGGTTCAGATACGCAGGGGACTGACCGTGGTTCCAAATGGAGGCAAGACACTACGCTCTGTTGCGAAAGCGTTGGAGAGCGTCCTGCGCTGGAGCGTAGACGCCTCCTCGCCGGTCCACGCGGTCAAAAGCGTTGGCAGTGCGCTCAGAGTGGCTGATGCCTCTACCGCCGCAGCGGCCACGAGGGTTCCGTGGTGCATGTTACTGTCGCAAGGGAGGCGGCTTTGCGACGAGTTTCGTCCGTTATCCACCGGAGTCGAGCCGTGATGGTGATGCTCGTGGGCGCGATCGGATCGATTAGCCGCATGATCTGAGATGGCTCTCCTGGCCGCGCAGCCCACGGCGCATGCAGGCGCGGCGCCGCCCGTGATCATGAGCCATGCGACCAGCAACGATGCCAGGGTGCGTCCCATATAGATCACCCTCCTCTACCACGAGCTGTACGGCGTGCTGTCAAACGGCGAAGATTGAGGCGAAGAGGAATGCACGTCGGTAATGCCGGTTGAAATCTGCTCGGGGCTCAGGAGCAAATCGGACGTTTCTGTGGACCAGTCTTTAGCGCGTGTCATCGGGTCGGTAGGGATCGCGCCGATATAGCCGGCGGAGACCACATCATCGAGCGACTGCGGCGCCGCTTGCTTGTCCAGCGTGTAATTTTGGATCGCCTGGCGCATCACGGAAAGGTCCTGCTTGAGCGCGGCTTCTCGCGCGTACTGCTCCGACTTCTCAAGCCGAGGAATGGCGATCGACATCAGTATGAGAATCACGGTGATGACGATCATCAGTTCCAACAGCGTGAAGCCGTCCTCAGGTCCGCCCGATCCTCGATCGCTTGCGTCTCCGAGAGATCCCACGATTTGCTGGCAGGGCTTTGCCCGGCGGCGCACCAAGCCTGGTAAAGAAATGCGATCCGCGATGAACCTGCGAACCATGTCCTGGAAGCTCGATCCCATCTCCAAACCTACCAGTCGGAATATTTCGTGCCGTCGAGCGCGTTTCCTTGCGACTTCGAGTAAACGTCAAATACGTCCTGGCCGCCCCAGGAGGTTGTGTCGGGATCATCCTGCACGGAGCGCATGCCCCAATCTTTCTGGCCGGTCATCGGGTCCACCGGAATCGCCCGCAAGAAGCGCACGTGACGGTCCGCAGCTCCCGCCAGTTGCACACCCTTGACCAGCGTATCCATGTCGGGTGGGTAGCCTTCGGTGCCGGCCTTCACTTGGATTAAATTGCGGTCGGCAGCGTCTTTGTAGCGGTCGATGGCGTCGCGCATTTCCCGCAGCGCATAACGCAAGTCGGACTCCTGGCGGCGCCTGAGCGTGACTCGAGCCAGCGGCACAGCCGCCCCCGCCAGCGTAATCAGGATGGCGCAAGCAACTACGAGCTCCAGCAGCGTCATGCCTAAGACTGCCCGCCGTCGCGCCCTTTCCCGGCTACGGTAGGATCTGAACTTTTTCATTCTTCCGTTCATTGGTTACTGCACCTGAATTTTCGCTTCACCCGAAACCACCGGAATCGGCTTCTGCTGCGAATCGCGCGCGTTTACCTGGAGGATTTGAAGCGAGGATGTGCCCGGCCCTACGGCTCGGACAATCATCCCGAGCAGCGTTCCGGTGCCGTTGACCCCGGGCGTGTTCGGCTGCCGCGTGGCGGAGATGATCGCCTGACCGTGCTGTTGGTCGACACGTTGCACGATCGCAATTTCCTGAGTGCCCCCCGAAAGGAATCCGCCGTTGCGCACCTCATCCACCTGGATCACCGCCGGGTTGTATTGCACCAGCAGCGGAATCGAGAAGAGATCGTTGACGTCGGAGATCGACAGCCCAATGGTGGTCGTATCACCTGCTTTCATCGTCACACTTGGCGGATCGAACCGAAGTTGTGCTGCGCCCTGCGGCGGAGCCGCGGCGCTATCGCTTGGAGCTGCGCTGGGGGCCCCTGGCGCACCGGCCTTAGGAGGCGGAGCAGCCTCCGCCTCCTCACGATAAACACGTACGTTTGTATCGGAGCCCGCGGCCAAGCTCCGCAGATTCTCCGCCGTGATGCTCGGCAGCCGCAGAATGTGCGGCGTCAACACGATGAGGACTTCCTTCTCCGTGTACTCTGTCCTGTTATCGGAGAAGAAGTACTTGAAAAACGGGAGCTGGGCCAAGCCCGGCCATCCGTTGACCGTCTTGGTCACGTCTCGTTCAATCAGGCCGCCCAGAATGCTGACCTCGCCCTCCTTCAGGCGAATGTCATGTTCCACTGTCCGCTGGCTGATGATTGGCTGGTCGATCCCGCCGATGTTCTGATGGCCGGTGACTGAGGAGACCTCCACCTTGAGCTTCATGCTGATTTCGCCGTTCGGGTGCACACGCGGGGTCACGTCGATGTTCACGCCGACATCAAGGTATTGAAATTGCGTGTTGACCAGCGGATTGATGACACCCGCTCCTCCCGTCGCTCCCACGCCCACTCCCGCCTGAAAGCTTCCCGTGGCGACCGGGACTTTGTCACCGATGCGCAGCTTCGCCTGCTGGCCGTCGCTGACCCGAACTTCAGGATCCTGGATGATCCGCGTTGTGGTGTCGGTCAGGATCGCGCTGGCCGCGGCGCCCGGCAGCGTTATGCTGTAATCGGCCGAAGACAGCCGGTGCAGATTCTGCAGAGTAATTTGGGGTGTCGTCGTTGTGCTCGAAGTGCTGCTGGAGCTCGAACTGGTGGTGGAAGTGGTATTCGGCGCTAAGGCGGACCGCGGTGTGAAGGCCAGCGTCGCTGATTGCCCGGGCAGGATTCCCAGGTCGCGCAGCCGGTCTAGCTGTGCCTGCAACACCTGAACGTGCAGGAGGATTTCGGGCTTAGCCTTGTCAATATCGCGAATGATCTTGGAAGCCAGGAGCAGCTTATCGGGCGTGTCGCGAATCACGATGGCATTCTGCGAGTTCACCTGCTGAACGCGGCGCAGATCAAGCAACTGTCGAAGCCCGGTAACCACTTCCGTGAGGTCCTGTGGTGTGAGCGTATTCGACAGATAGAACGTTCGCACGATCTCGTCTTCGATGTCCTTGCGCTTCTGCGGCTGGTCGGAGGCCACCAGGATGATGCTGCCTGTCACCGGTTTCCAGAAAGCCTTGCTCTCGATGGCAATGGCGTCGAGCGCCTGCTCCAGCGTCACATTCGGCAAATCCGCGGTAATGCGGCGGGACTGATATTCCGGATCAAACAACACCGCCAGGCCGGCAAGCTTTCCGACGGTCTCGAAAACGACGCGCGACTCATTCGTCATCTTCAGATTGATTGGTTCGCGCGAAATCGGCTTGAGTTGCGGCGGGCCGGAGAGCAAATCCTGGTCATCGGGCGGATTAGGGTTGACGGTCTTCGGAGCCTCTGCCGCCTTTTCCTTAGCCAAAAGCTCCAGTGTGCGCTGTTCTTCTTGGTCGGCAACTGAGCTCGAAGGGTCGATCGCCTGCGCTTTCTGGAATTCGGCGAGGGCGAGTTGCAAATCGCCTTTCTTCAGGGCCTTTTGGCCCTGTTCAACGTGAAATTGGCCGGATGCGAATCGCGCGCGGGTCGTCCTTAGCTTGTATTCCGCATTGTTGGGGTCTGAATTGAGGGCTTTTTGGTAATGTACGACCGCAGTGTCGTAGTCGTTGATGGCTTCCGCCCTACGCCCAGCTTGGTATTCGCCATTGGGTTTGGGGCAGCCCGCGATTAGGGCAACAACACCTGTCAGCAGCAACACGCAAACTAAGCGGCGCAAACAATGCCCTCCGCGGCGTTGGATCGAAATCGTCAAGAGTCTAACACTCGTGGTGAGATGCGACAAGCAATCCGCGTGTTGCCGGGAGACCAAATCGTTAACCTGCTCGGCCGTTAAAACCTTGGAACTTCAAGCTGGGTCAAACCTTACGTTCCGAAGCGTACCTTGGCCGGCCCCGGTGGCTTGCGTGCTGTTGTCGGCGGCGGCTATGATAGCCATCCGTGAACCCGAGCTCCAAGAAGGCACAGCCGCCGGTCAAAATCGTGGCCCAGAACCGCTCTGCCTCCTACAACTACACCCTGCTGGACAAGGTGGAGGCGGGGCTCGTCCTCGTGGGCACCGAGGTCAAAACCCTTCGCGAGGGCAAAGCCAGCCTGCGGGACGCCTATGGCGAGTTTCGGGGCGGGGAATTGTGGCTCGTCAATTGCCACATCCCCGAATACCTGCCCGGCGGCTTCCGCAACCACAACCCTCTCCGCCCACGGAAGCTGCTCCTGAATCGGAGAGAAATCAACAAGTTCGGCGGCCAGGTTCAGCAAAAGGGCATGACGCTCGTCCCCTTAAAACTCTATTTTCGGGACGGGATTGCCAAGTGTGAATTGGCCCTCGCGCGCGGCAAGAAATATCATGACCGCCGCCAGGCCGAAAGAGAACGCGAAGCCAAACGAGAAGCCAGCGAAGCGATGTATCGCTCTCGACGGCGTTGAAAGGGAGACATGCAGATCCAATTCGAAGCCCAGCCGTTTTCCGCGATCACCGCGGAGGCAGTTGTCACGTACGTGTTTGAAGGAGATAACCGCATCGAAGGCATCGTCGCCGAGATCAACCGCGCCATGGGCGGACGGCTCGAACCCTTGGCGAAGGGCGGCGAACTCAACGGAAAGCCGCTCGAGATGGTCCTGATCCACTATCCGCAGGGCCTCGCTGCGCAACGCCTGCTGCTCGTCGGGGCAGGGAAGTCCGATAAATTTGCGCCGAGCGATCTCCTCAAGATTGCCGGTGCCGCGCTTCGTTACCTGAAGTCCCGCGGCGTGAAAACCTTTGCCTTCGTAGTTCGCGAGAACGATCGCAACGCCGCCGCGGCCCAGACCATCACCGAAGGCCTTCTGCTGGCCAATTTCGAATCGGACACCTACCGGACGAAGAAGGAAAACAACAAATCGATCGATTCGGTCTCTCTGGCTGGTTGGGATGCCGCTTCGCGTGCGGAAATCGAGCGAGCCATCGAGACGGGGAGATTAATCGCTGAGTCGCAGAATTTTGCTCGCGCGCTCGTAAACGAGCCTTCGAATAAGATGACTCCGCGCATCCTCGCAGCCCACGCCGAAGCAATGGCGAGGGACTTTGGGCTAGTCATCGATGTCCTCGATGAGCGCCGAATCGCCGAGCTGAAGATGGGCGCTCTGCTGGGTGTCGCGCAGGGCAGCGACGAGCCTCCCAGAGTCATCGTCCTGCGCTACACGCCATCCCAGGCTCGCCGCGGCGGGCGCGCGTTGGGGCTCGTTGGCAAGGCCGTGACCTTCGACACCGGCGGTATTTCGATCAAGCCTGCCGACGGCATGGAAAAGATGAAATACGACATGGGGGGCGGCGCCACGATGCTCGGCGTGATGCGCGCGCTGGCCCGCCTCAAGCCTGCCATTCCCGTAATCGCGGTGATCCCCGCCACCGAAAATATGCCCGGCGGACACGCCCAGAAACCCGGTGACATCCAGGTAGCCATGTCCGGCAAAACCATCGAAGTAATCAATACCGATGCCGAAGGGCGCCTGATTCTCGCCGATGGCATCACCTACGCGAAAAAGCTCGGCTGCACGCACCTGGTCGATGCCGCCACTCTCACCGGCGCGATTGTCGTGGCACTGGCGAACGTCCACGTCGGGGCCTTTGGCTCCCCGCGCGAATACTTGGATCGTTTGCTCGACAGCGCCAAAGCCGTGGGCGAGAAAATGTGGCCCATGCCCATCGACGACGATTACCAGGAAATGATCAAGAGCAGCATCGCCGATATCCGCAACACCGGTAGCGGCAAAGGCGGCGGCGCGATTATGGGAGCATGGTTCATAAAGGAGTTCGCGGAAGACACGCCGTGGATTCACCTCGACATTGCCGGAACCGCCTGGCTCGACGACGCGAAGCCCTGGGCGGCCAAAGGCCCCACCGGCGTCGCAGTCCGCACCCTGATCGACTTCGCGATGAAAATGTAATCGCCTCGTCATCGCGCCACAAGACCATCTGCGGAACAACGTTCGTCGCGCCGGCTGCCGGGCGGCCCAAGGGCAGCCCCTACGAACCCCCGCATGAATCGCATAACCCAACCTGTATCATCCGGTCGTGGGGGCACGCCGTGCCCGTTTCCCGCCTCGCTGCACCTTGCGATGCCGCGGCGCATCAACCGTGGCAACTACATCTTTTCCGGAGCTTCGATGCCGAGAAGTTGAAGCGCAACGACAAGCTGCTTTTCGACCAGGTCGGCAAGCAGCAGCAGGAAGGTTTTTTTCTGCGGGTCCTCTTCGGACAGGATGTGATGTGTGTGATAGAAAAGATTAAATCGCTGCGCGAGCTGGAACGCAAACTTGGCAACAAAAGCCGGTTCTTGCGCGCTGAGTGCGGTCTCGATGCCCGCTCCGAGCGAGCCCGCGAGCAAAATCACCTCCCAAAGATCATTTCCCTGCGGAGCTCCCAGGAACCGTGCCATGCAATCTGCATTCAAGCGCCCGGCAATTCCTTCGCGTCGGAAGTCAGGCTCTTGGTCAAGCAGCTTGCGGAAAATATTTCGCGCGCGAACAATCGCGTATTGACAGTAAGGGCCCGTTTCGCCCTCGAAGCTCAACGCGTCCTTGAAATCGAAAGCGATCATGGTGGTGCGCGTGAATCGCAGCAAAAAATAGCGCAGCGCGCCGATCGCGATCGCGTGGCCGATCGCCGCTCGTTCCGCTTCCGGCAGATCGGCATGCCGCCCATCCACTTCCGCGCGCGCATCAGCTTCCAGCCGATCCAGCAGGTCATCCGCCTTTACGCCCTGGCCTTTCCGCCCGCTCACCTCGACGTACGGCTTCTTCGCATCCTCAGCAGGAATCTCATAGCCCATCTCCTGGGCGCAGCGCGGTGTGAGCGCGACCACGTTATAGGCGAAGTGCTTCAGATGATTCGCCTGTTCCTCGTAACCCAGCGCTCGCAGCCCTTGCGCGACCACCTGCTGCGGATAGGCCTGCCTCGAGTCGATCACGTTGAAGACCTCGTGCGCGTGACCGAACTCCGGCGCGCCCGGATCGTCGCCCTCACTCGAAGTCACCCAGGCCGTGTGTCCGTCCGGATGCGTGTGAAAGCGCCGGTAGTGAAAATCGCGCTCCAGCAGGCCGAATTTCCATAGATGATGAGCAATGTCCTTCCCTACATACGTGACCGTGCCGTTCGATCGCACAATGATCTTCGCTTCGGCCTCTTCGCCCGATTCTTCCTCTTCGTCCGCCTTTCGTCCGTCCGAAGGAAGCTCCATCACCCAGCAGCCGGCGTTCTTTCCCGATGCCGCCAATTGGATTGCGCCGCGGCTCTTCAAAAGCTCGAACGCGGCGTCCCAGAATTTCAGGTGCAGGATTTCGCTCTCCCGGGAAAGGAGGTCGTAGTCGATTCCCAGACGGTCGAGCGTGCGCAGATGACACTGCACGATCGCGGTCGAAACAATCTCCGCGATCTTCGCTGCTGTGCCATGACCCTCCTCGATCTCCTTGAGCACCTCAGCGCGTTCGGTAAGGCGTGATTTGTCCTCCTCCAGGTAGTGCGTCACACGCGTGTAGAGATCCCAGCAGAGGTAGTCAAATCGCGGCTTGCCGGCAAGCTGGGTGACTTCCTCAGCCGATTTTTTCTCGAGATGAAGAAACCCCAGAACAACATCGGCAACCTGCACCCCGGTGTTGTCGATGTAATTCTGCACCTCGACGCGCCGGCCGGTGTGCCGCAGCAGCCGTTGGAAGCTGTCGCCGAGCACAGCATTACGCAGGTGCCCGATGTGCGCGGCCTTGTTCGGATTGATGCTGGTGTGTTCGACGGTCGTCTTCGGCGTGCTGGCACCGGGCGAAACCGCTTCTCTTCCGGCATGCTCGGTCGCGCTTTTGAAAAACGTTGTGCGGTCCAGGTACGCGTTCAGATATCCGCCACCGGCAACTTCCAATCGCGCAACTCCTTCGATCGGTGCGATGGAATTGGCAATCTCTTGCGCCAGCAGCCGGGGAGCCTTTTTCAGCTTTTTGGCGAGCTCGAAGCAAACTGGCGTCGCAACCTCACCCATTTCCAGTCGAGGCGGCCGCTCGGTCAGCACGGTGACATCGAGCCTGTAGTGCTTATGAATGTGCCGCCCGATGGCTATGCGAATCCGTTTTTCGAAGACTTGATACACTCGTCCTCTCGTCGGAAATGAATCACGCGATTATAGGGAATGCATCTGAGCCCGTCAAAGGAACAGGCTCCGGGCCTGAATCTAGTTTCCTATCTTGGAGCGGCGCTTCTGACGGTACGAGTCGAAAACGATCAACACGTTTGCTGCCACTACGAGAAGGCCGAAGATCTTGGAGTGATCCGCGAAGATGAGGCTACACGCGGCCGCAAAAATTAACACAGCGGCCAGCTTCCGAAGCGGTGTAAACGCGGAGGGGATTTCCCAGTTATCGAACATCATTCTCAGCGTCCCACGGCAATCTTACAGCATCACCTCCGCGGCGAACAACAGACAAGCTGGCTTTTGCCTGATTTGACAGCTTTTGAGCGCCAGAATAGTATCCTAAGATTCGGCGCATTACCGCGCGCCGAACAGGGAACCGCGCAGAAAATGAAGATAGCTTACTTCGATTGCTTTTCCGGAATCAGCGGTGACATGGTCCTCGGCGCCCTCGTCGACGCAGGGGCCAACCTCGGCCAGATGGAATCCGAGCTGCGTCGCCTCCCCGTTCAGGGTTGGAAGATTTCCGCGGAAAAGGTGAAGCGCCGCGCGCTCTATGCCACTCAGGTCAAGGTCGACGCGCACGAGCATCACCCGCACCGTGGCCTTTCTGAGATTCTGGGGATGATTGAGAAAGCGGAGCTTGTGCCCCGCGCCGCCGATCGGGCTTCACGCATTTTCCGACGGCTGGGCGAAGCCGAAGCAAAGGTGCACCAGGTGCCGGTCGAGAAAGTCCACTTTCACGAAGTAGGCGCGGTGGACGCAATCGTCGATATCGTCGGCGCAGCGGTGGGTTTCGAGCTGCTCGGCATCGACGAGTTTGCCTGCTCATCTCTTGATGTCGGCGGCGGCCGGGTCCGCACGGCCCATGGAACTCTCCCGGTTCCCGCCCCTGCAACCGTGGAGCTTTTGCGCGATGCCCCCACTTATTCAAGCGGCATCGAGAAGGAGTTGGTGACGCCAACAGGCGCAGCCATCGCCACGACTCTTGCGACACATTTCGCCGAAATGCCGCCGATGCATCTCCGGGCCATTGGCTACGGCGCCGGCTCGGCGGACCTCGAAGAGCAGCCGAATGTACTGCGGCTGCTGGTCGGCGATGCGGTCGCAGAGGAAAAGGGCGCGCACTGGGACCCGCCGGTTTCGGTGATCGAAACGAATCTCGACGACATGAGCCCCCAAATCTATGGTTATTTCGTCGAACGGGCGCTCGCTGCGGGTGCCCTCGATGTTTTCTCGACGCCTGTGCAAATGAAAAAGAACCGCCCCGGCCAGCTTGTCACACTGTTGTGCGAACCGGCCGAAACCGAGCGGATCATTGACCTCGTCTTCCGCGAAACGACGACGATCGGCGTGCGCACCCATCAAGTCCGCCGGCGCACTCTCGATCGCGAATCGATTTCCGTCGCGACGCCTTTGGGCGAAGTGCGCATGAAAGTCTCGCGCCTGAACGGCACGATTCTCAACGCCGCCCCAGAATACGAGGACTGTCAGCGCATCGCCGCGCAGAAAGGCGTTCCCCTTAAACAGGTCCTCGCCGTGGCCAATTTTCACTTTCAGAAGCAGCGCGAGAATCACAAGTAGCCCATGGACAAGCCCAAGTTCTATCTCACGACGCCGATTTACTACGTCAACGCCCGGCCGCACCTGGGTCACACGTACACCACCATTGTGGCCGACACCATCGCGCGGTACAAGCGCATGTGCGGCTATGACGTTGTGCTGCTGACAGGCACCGACGAGCACGGCCAGAAAGTCGAGCGCGCCGCCAAAGCTGCGGGCGTGTCGCCGCAGGCATACGCTGACCGGATTTCGCAGGAATACCGGACCCTGTGGAAAGAGCTGGACCTGAGCATCGACCGGTTTATCCGCACGACCGAGCCGCGGCAAGAGCGCGCCGTTCACCGGTTGCTGCTCCAGGCGAAGGACAACGGGTACATCTACAAGGGGCACTATGAAGGGCAATATTGCGTTTTTGATGAAATGTACGTTGATGAGCCCCTGCCCGGCGGGTTGTGTTCCGAATGCAAGCGCCCCACCGAGCGCATCCGTGAAGAAAACTACTATTTCAAGCTCTCCGCATTTCAAGATCGCCTCCTCGATCTCTACGCGAAGCAACCCGATTTTGTGCAGCCCGAAACTCGCCGCAACGAAGTGATCGCCTTCGTCCGCGGCGGCCTGCGCGATCTTTCTGTCAGCCGCACGACCATCAAATGGGGCATTCCCTGGCCAGATGACGAGAAGCACGTTATCTACGTCTGGTATGACGCTCTCACGAGCTACATGACCGGCGTCGGCTACGGCGATGACGAATTGCAGTGGGAGAAGTATTGGCCGGCGGATCTACACCTGATCGGCAAAGAAATTCTGCGGTTCCACGCGGTCTATTGGCCCGCGTTCCTGATGGCCGCGGACGAACCGCTGCCCAAAAAGGTATTCGCCCACGGCTGGTGGCTCTTCGCGGATGAAAAGATGTCCAAGTCGCGCGGCAATATGCAGTATCCGCAGCCCATCGCCCGCACGCTGGGCATCGATGCGTTGCGTTATTTTCTCCTGCGCGAAATGGTCTTCGGCCAGGACGGCAACTTCAGCCGCGACGCGCTGCTGACTCGCTACAACTCCGACCTCGCCAACGGCCTCGGCAACCTCGCCAGCCGCACCCTGACGATGATCGCAAATTATTGCGGCAGCGGTATTCCGGATTCACATGAAGACTCCGTTCCCAATCACGATGACCTTGTCCAAAGGTTTTATAGCCAGCGCTTGCAAGAGATTCGCGCAGCCTATGAGAAGCTTCAATTCTCTATTGCCCTGGAGAGGATTTGGGATCTGACGGCCGCGGTTGACAAATACCTGGTGATCGAGAAGCCATGGACACTAGCTGGAGATCCATCCCAGAAGGACCACCTGGAACGAATCTTGTATGATGCCGCAGAGTCTATTCGTATCGTGTCGGTTCTCGCGCACCCGGTTCTACCCCATGCGACACAAAGGATCTGGGAGCAACTTGGTCAACGAGGCAGTGTTTCACAGCAGCGCATTGAACAGTTGCAGTGGGGTGGCCTGAAACCAGGAACTCTGATCGGTCAGCCCGCAGCGATTTTCCCGCGCGTGGACAAGAACGAAGCTTTCGAAAGGATCGAAGCGATGGAAGACGAGATTCGCAGTCCTGAGGGTGCGGCAAAATCTGCATCGGCGGCAGCATCAGCTTCAGCCGGCTTGCCCGTTGCCGCAGCTCCAGCCGCCGCTGCGGCTGCTGCCCCGGCGGCGTCGTCGAAGATCAGCATCGAGGATTTTGCCAAGGTGGAGATGCGCGTCGGCGTTGTAAAGTCGGCGGAAAAAATTCCCGGGGCCGACAAAATCCTGAAGGTGCTGGTGGACATTGGCGAAGAAGTCCGCCAGGTAGTCGCGGGCATCGCCGAAGCCTACAAGCCGGAAGAATTGATCGGCAAGAAGGTCGTCATCGTCGCGAATCTCGCCCCGCGAAAGCTGCGCGGCGTCGAATCGAACGGGATGATCGTCGCTGCGTCAGTCGGCCCCGAGGGAAAGCCGGTGTTGTGCACGTTCACCGAAGATGTGCCGCCGGGCGCGCGATTGAAATGATGCCGCATCGCACTCGTAGGGGCGACGCTTGCGTCGCCCGTTTCTCGTGTGGCATCGAGCAGTCGCCGGTGCCGAGATTTTGTGTCATTCCGCGGCCTGGTGCCGTTTGCCTGGCCGAGGAATCTGGTTGTTGGCATGCCCCTGTGAAGAGCAGATCCCTCGCTTCGCTCGGGATGAAAATATGAAAGCGCGACTCCTGCCGTCAGCGTAGGCTGGCGGTAGAGATCCCTTTTAGGAAAGGAAAGGAGTCGCGCATGAAGGAATATATCGCATTTG
>JBARRP010000242.1:0-5178 GCA_049644285.1 Candidatus Acidiferrales bacterium
GCGCATATGCTGAAGCGAGTTTCAGTCTCGCCCAGCGTGGTAGAATCGGCCGCTCAGGAGTCGCCCGATTTGCTGTGGCTTAATGGCAAGGACCTGCGACGGCTGCCACTGGCAGAACGAAAGGAAATACTTCGTGATTTGGTCAAGCAGCCAACCTTTTTGCGGAGCATCTCGAAGCGACAGGGATAGAACTCTTCCGTGTTGTCTGTGAACAGAATCTTGAGGGCATCGTCGCAAAGAGAAAGGACAGTGTTTATTCGTCGGCGGGCTATTGGCTGAAGATTAAGAATCCGAACTACACGCAGGCAGAGGGACGGCTGGAATTATTTGGGGCTATGCGGCCTGGGCCGAAGAAGGCCAAGCAACGGGCAGTGCTAGACCAGAAGACTGGAACCTGAATAGCGGTACACCGATTGCAACTCAGCTAACCGCTTTGTCTCTTGAATCCTCTTTTCAAGCGACCGCAACTGCGTTTGATTCGTGAATCCGGTGCTCTTCATCCGGGCTAACTCGGCTTCTTGTTCTTTGAGTTCCCACTTAAAGCAAGTTACTAGGAACCGCTCTGCATCCTTTCGCGCCACGGTTCTACCCTCCAAAAGACTCAGTTTAAGATGATATCATCCCCAGCAAACTGGAAATGATAGAAGGGATTGCAGAAGCGTCGCCGCGTTTCAAGGCCAGGATTGCCGGTGCCCTTTATTTGCTCAGCCTACTGACGGCAGCATTAACCGAGCTCTTCGTTCGCGGCAGGTTGAATATTGCAGGGGGCCTCATCGCGGCCTTGGGCATGGTCGCTGTGACGCTGCTCCTCTATGACATCTTTAAGCCGGTGAACAGGGGCCTCTCTTTGCTCGCGGCGTCCTTCAGCCTTGTGGGACTCACCTTTGAGGCTCTTCGATTGCAGCCTCAGGGCGTGAACATCGCCATAGTATTTAACGGATTTTATTGCCTCCTGATCGGCTACCTCATTTTCAGGTCGACCTTTCTGCCTCAAATGCTGGCCGCGCTGATGGCGTTTGCCGGTTTGGGTTGGCTGACCTTTCTGTCACCGCCGCTCGCAAACTATCTATCCCCCTACAATCTGGCCTCCGGCCTCCTCGGGGAAGGATCGGTGTTCCTGTGGCTCCTCGTGATGGGCGTGAACGCTCAACGATGGAAGGAGCAGGCCAGCGCAGCAGGGCGTCCATCCGCACATGAAAGCCATTGCTTAATAAGGCCGCACAATATGTGATTTAGCGGGGAGGGCACGATGAAACGAGAACGGACGCTGAAGGTTGTGATGGTGTTGGTGGGATTGCTCTTTTTGGCCGGCGCTTATCCCTTGATGACGTCTCTATGGCAACGGAATCAGTCGGTGTCGGAAGGCGATCAGATGATGCTGAGTATTTATGTCACACTCGGTGTTTTCTTGTTGTTGGCAGCGCGTAACCCATCGGCGAATCGCAGCTTGATCGCTTTCACAGCATGGTCAAGCTTTGCTCACGGCGCTGTTATGGCGGTCCTGGCATTCCAGATTCCGAGTGAACGCGGAGGATTTTTGGCCGCCGTGGCTGTGCTGGTTGTCATCGGTTTAGCCCTGATCGCGCTGGCTCCGACGAAGCAATCAGTCGAGCAGGTATCGGCAGCCGGTGCGTAGGGCGCACTCCGGAAAAACGCCGAACCCGGAGTAATCAGGTTTGCCCCAGCGTCGACACCAAATCCACGATTGGGGGCAACACATCATCGGCTAAATGATGCAGGTAAGTAGCTCCCTCAGTGACTTCTCCGCACGTTGACTTGCTTCGTTGTGCGGCCTAAGATTCCCACCCAGAGGCGGTACCCTTCCGATGATTGGCCGGACGCTCGGCCCTTACGGCATTGTCGAGAAAATCGGCGCGGGCGGGATGGGGGAAGTCTATCGCGCCCGGGACACACGCCTCAACAGAATCGTCGCGGTCAAGGTTCTGCCCACTCATCTTGCTGACAATGCCGCATTGCGCGAGCGATTTGAGCGCGAAGCACGAACTATTGCCAGCCTGAACCATCCACATATCTGCACCCTTCATGACATCGGACATCAAGACGGAATTGATTATTTGGTGATGGAGTACGTGGAGGGCGAAACGCTGGCTCAGCGACTGGCGAAAGGTCCTCTGCCGTTAGAGCAGGTGTTGCAGTACGCCATCGAGATTGCCGACGCGCTGGACAAGGCCCACCGCAAGGGCGTGACGCATCGGGACCTGAAGCCCGGCAACATCATGTTGACCAAGACGGGAACGAAGCTGCTGGATTTCGGTTTGGCCAAGCTGCGGCAGAATGTGTCTCCCGGCACCCCGCTCTCAGAGCTTCCGACCGCGAAGGACGCCATAACCGCGCAAGGAACCATCCTGGGCACGCTTCAGTACATGGCCCCGGAACAACTCGAAGGCAAGGAAGCGGACGCCCGCACGGACATTTTTGCCTTCGGTGTCGTGGTCTACGAGATGGCCACGGGCAAGAAAGCGTTCGAGGGCAAGAGCCAGGCCAGCGTGATTGGGGCGATTCTGAAGGACGACCCGCCGCCGATCTCTTCCCTCCAACCCATGACGCCTCCGGCGCTGGACCGCGTCATTAAGAGATGCCTTGCGAAGGAGCCGGACGAGCGGTGCCAGAGCGCGAAGGATCTGACAGATGAGTTGAAATGGATTGCCGAAGGTGGCTCTCAGGTCACGTCGGTGCCGACTGTGCCAGTGAAAGCTATCCGCGTGTTCGAGCGGCGCGCACTGATCATCAGCGTGGGCACCTTGCTGTTAGGCGCGGCGATTGCGGGCGTAGCCGTCTGGAATCTGAAGCCTTCGCCTTCGTCACCGTCACAGCCCGTCAGCCGCACGGTGATAAATCTGCCGCCGGGCCAGCAATTAGCAGGTCTGGAAAACGGCCTTGCTGTGGCCCTGTCTCCGGACGGCACTCATCTCGCGTATGTCGCCCGCCAAGGCGGTACCCAACAGCTCTATCTACGGCCGCTGGATACCTTGGAGGCCAAGCCCATGCCCGGCACGGATGGAGCCGTCAACCCTTTCTTCTCGCCCGATGGCCAATGGGTAGGGTTTTTCGCGGGCGGAAAGCTGAAGAAGGTCTCGGTGAGCGGAGGAGCGGCGCAAAGCCTCGGCGATGCTGCGATCCCACGCGGGGCCAGTTGGGGCAGCCATGACATGATCGCCTTCGCACCCGCAATCCCCTCAGTTCTCCAGCAAGTGTCGGACGCAGGAGGCACCCCGCAACCGCTGACTCGTCTTGAGAAAGGGGAGAACCACCGCTGGCCGGAGTTCTTGCCCGGCGGCAAGGCAGTGCTCTTTGCTGCCGGAACGAGTGGAATCAATTTCACGAACGCGCAGGTCGCCGTCCAGTCGGTCGGAACGGGCGAACGGCGGAACCTGGTCCAAGGGGGGACGCAACCCCGCTACGCGCCCTCCGGGCACCTGGTTTATGCGCAAGGGGGAAGCCTGATGGCCGTGCCGTTCGATCCCCAGCGGCTCGCGGTGGCGGGCGCGGCGGTCCCGATCGTGGAGGGCGTCCTGCAATCCACAGTCAGCGGAGCGGCCCAGTACAGTTTTTCCAGCACGGGATCGCTGGTCTATGTTTCGGGGGGCGTTCAGTCGGTCCAGAGCAGGCTGGTGTGGATCAGTCGCAATGGGGCGGAGCAGCCCTTGGCTGCCCCTGCGCACACATACCTGGCACCGCAGCTTTCCCCCGACGGTAGGAGAGTAGCCGTGTCGATCCTGGAACAGGAGACTCAAGTCTGGCTGTATGATCTCGCACGGGAGACTTCAACCCGGTTGACGTTTGAGGGGAATTACAACCTTAACCCGGTTTGGACACCGGATGGCAAGCAGATAGCATTTGAATCAAACAAGGAAGGAACACCGAACCTTTTCTGGCAATTGGCCGACGGCAGCGGTGGGCTGGAGCGGTTGGCAACTAGCGAGAACATACAGTCTCCGGTGTCCTGGTCCCCGGATAGGCAAATGCTGGCCTTTTTTGAAATCAATCCCACCACGGGATTTGACATCTGGGTGCTGCGGCTGGGCGACCGCAAGGCGCAGCCGTTCCTTCGAACGCCGTTTAACGAATCGGTGCCACGGTTTTCCCCCGACGGGCGCTGGCTGGCCTATACATCGGACGAATCGGGCCGCTATGAGATTTACGTGCAGCCCTATCCGGGCCCGGGCGGGAAGTGGCTAATCTCGACGGAAGGCGGCACGGAGCCCGCGTGGAACCCGAACGGGCGGGAGCTGTTCTACCGCAGCGGCGACAAGATGATGGCCGTGGAGATCGCCACTCAACCTAGTTTCGCTGCGGGCAAGCCCCGGATGCTCTTCGAGGGACGGTACGAACCGGCTCCAGCTCCAATTGCCAACTACGATGTCTCACCTGACGGCCAACGCTTCCTGATGCTCAAGCGCAGCGAGTCGGCGGGGGAGGCACCGACACAAATCAACGTCGTGCTCAACTGGTTTGAAGAGCTGAAGCGCCGCGTGCCGACCGGAAAATGAACTCGATCATGATCGGCAAAACCATTTCGCACTATCGCATCCTGGAGAAGCTCGGTGGCGGCGGGATGGGTGTCGTCCATAAGGCCGAGGACACTAAGCTCGGCCGCTTCGTGGCCCTGAAGTTCCTACCCGAAGAATTTGCGAAAGACCGCCAAGCCCTGGAGCGGTTCCAACGCGAAGCTCGCGCCGCTTCGGCTCTCAATCACCCGAACATCTGCACGATTCACGATATAGACGAAACCGACGGCCAGCCCTTCATTGCCATGGAACTGCTGGAAGGACAGACGCTGAAGCATCGGATAGCCGGAAAGCCCTTCTCGATTGAGCTGTTGTTGGAGTTGGGGGCAGAAATCACCGACGCGCTGGACGCAGCCCACACGAAGGGGATTGTGCACCGGGACATTAAACCTGCGAACATCTTCGTGACGGACCGTGGACACGCCAAGATTCTCGACTTTGGATTGGCTAAGGTAGAGCAGCGACAAAAGGAAGCCGCTGGCGTCAGGCTTTCGCAACTGCCGACGGTGGGAGCCTCCGAAGAGGACCTGACCAGTCCCGGCACGGCGCTGGGTACAGTGGCTTACATGTCGCCGGAGCAGGTGAGGGGAGAAGAACTGGACGCCCGCACCGACCTATTCTCGTTTGGTTTGGTTCTTTATGAGATGGC